>JAVKHY010000012.1 GCA_031459765.1 Armatimonadota bacterium
GCGGAGACGTGCGACATCGTGGCGGTGATGTACGCGGGCCGCATCGTCGAGGCAGGCCCCGCCGAGCGCGTCTTCGCCTCGCCGGCGCACCCCTACACCCAGGGCCTGCTGGCCAGCGCCATCTCGGTGCAGCAGAGGCAGGAGATCACGAAGGCGATCGAGGGGGCGGTGCCGGACCTGCACGATCCGCCGCCGGGGTGCCGGTTCCATCCGCGGTGCCCGTTCGCGATGCCGGTGTGCCGGACGGAGACCCCTCCGGCCTTTCAGGTAGAGCGGGACCACACGGCCGCCTGCTGGCTGCGCGACTCCGGACCGGGAGCGGGGGATCGCGTGTGACCGGTCTTGCGAGCAGCTCGCCGGGATATATGATAATCATATAATCAGACCGACGTGCCGGAGGGCCAGTTGACGAGGAGACTGACGGTTACCGAAGCGGTCAGGAATTTTTCCGACATCCTGGGACGAGTGCGATTCAAGGGCGAGCGGTTCATCCTGGTCAAAGGGGGCAAGCCCGTCGCGGAGTTGAGGCCCACGGACGCGGCGGCGGAGGTTCGCCTGGAGGAGTTGTCGGCGATTCTCGAGGGGCTGCCCCACCTGGACCCCGAGGATGCCGACCGCTTCGCGCGTGATCTTGAGTCCGGCCGATCGGCCACCGGCCCGATCCCGGCCCCGCCATGGGGATCCTGATCGACTCGAGCGTCTTCATCGCGGCTGAACGAGGCCGCCTGTCCATCAGCCGGCACCTCACGGAAGGCAAGCATGAGCCGGTCGCCCTGAGCGCGCTCACGGCCACCGAGCTGTTGCAGGGGGTGCATCGCGCCACGACCTCACAGCACAGGATCCAGCGGGAGCGATTTGTGGAGGCGATCCTGGCTCGCTTCCCCGTCGTTGAATTCGGACTGGAAGCGGCCCGTGTGCATGCCCGGCTGTGGGCTGATCTGGCGGCGCGCGGGGAGGTTGTCGGCGCGCACGATCTGATCATCGGCGCGACCGCCCTGGCCATCGACTATCAGGTCGCCACCGTGAATGTCCGGGACTTCCAGCGCATCCCCGGACTGCGGGTCCAGATCTGGAGTGCCTGAGCCCCCCGTGCTCCTTCAAGGGCTGGGTCTGCGACGCTACTACCCCTGGGGTCGGACGTGGCTCGGCCCGCGGGCGTGGGTGCGCGCGGTGGAGGACGTCACGATCGACGTGGGCGAGGGGGAGACCGTCGCCCTCGTCGGGGAGAGCGGCTCGGGGAAGTCCACCACCGGACGGCTGCTGCTCGGGCTCGAGCCGCCGACCGCGGGCGAGGTGCTGTTCCGCGGCCGGCCGCTGCGGGCGCTGTCCGGCGAGGAGTTCCGCGCCTACCGCCGCGCCGTCCAGCCGGTGTTCCAGGACTCCACCGCCTCGCTCAATCCGCGCAAGACCGTGGCCCACGCCGTGGAGGTGGGGCTGGAGGCCGCGGGCGTCGCGCCGCGCGCCCGGCGGAGCGAGGCGGCCCGCCTGCTGGAGGAGGTGGGCCTGCAGCCGGCGGGGGCTTTCCTCCACCGGTTCCCGCACCAGTTGAGCGGCGGCCAGCGCCAGCGGGTGAACATCGCGCGGGCGCTGGCCACCTCCCCGGCGGCGATCGTCGCCGACGAGCCGGTCTCGGCGCTCGACCTGTCGGTGCGGGCGCAGATCCTGATCCTGATGCGGCGGCTGCAGCGGGAACGGGGGCTCGCCTACCTCTTCATCAGCCACGACCTGGCCGTGGTCCGCAGCATCGCCCACCGGGTCTGGGTGATGTACTTGGGGCGGATCGTGGAGCAGGGGCCCACCGACGACGTCTTCCGCCGGCCGGCGCATCCCTACACCGAGGCGCTGATCTCGGCCACGCCGGTGCCGGATCCGAAGACGAAGCGGGAGCGGATCATCCTGCCCGGAGACATCCCCTCGCCCCTACGGCCGCCTGGGGGCTGCCCGTTCCACCCCCGGTGCCCGGTCGCCCGGGAGATCTGTCGGACGGAGTTCCCGCCCGTGGTGGATGTGGGCGGGGGCCACACCGCCGCCTGCCACTTCGCGGCGGAGCGCGCCGCGGCGTTCCGGTAGCCGCCGCCTGTCACTCCCCCGCCCGGGCCAGCCGCAGGACGGCGCGGAGCGCCACATCGATCGCGCGGCGCTCGGCCTCGCGGAAGCGCCGCTGCGCCTCGTCGGGATCCAGGCGCGGCAGGAAGATGTTGGAGTCGATGGCCAGCACCGCGCCGGCGCGCACCCGGCGGACGGTGGCCACGATGAAGACCGTGGCGCACTCCTGCTCCGCGGCGACCACGCCGCCCTCTCTGGACAGCCGCTCGGCCAGGGATTGGTCGCGGCGGTAGAAGGCGTCCCGGGTGGTGACGATGCCCACGGCGGGATCGATCCCCATCTCCTTCGCCCCGGCGATCAGGGCCGCGGTGACCTCGAGGTTCGCGACCGCGGGGAACTCCGGGGGCAGGTAGGCCAGCGAGGTGCCCTCGCCCCGGTGGACCGCGGTGGCCACGACCAAACTGCCGACCGGGATCGCCTCCTGGCGGCCGCCGGCCGAGCCCACGCGGATGAAGGTATCGACGCCGACGTTGGCCAGCTCCTCGACGGCGATCGAGGCGGAGGGGCCGCCGATACCGGTGGAGCAGACCCCGACCGGCACGCCCTCCACGGTGCCGCGGAAGCCGAGAAACTCGCGGTTGCGGAGGACTTCCTCGGCCCCGTCGAACCGTTGCGCGATGCGCTCGGCCCGCGCGGGATCGCCGGGGATCAGGCAGAAGCGGGGCATGACGCCGGTCGTGATGCGCAGGTGACGCTGCGGCTGTTCCATCTCTTCCTCCACGAAACCTACTGCTCGACGAACAGCGGCACGATCTTTCCGGCCGCGACGTCCACCAGGCCGCGGTCGGTGAGTTTGAGCGCGGGACTCACCGGCAGGGTAAGCACGCCGAGGGCCATCACCGGCGAACGGTGTTCAAACCCCAGGGTCCCCAGGGCCCGGCGGAATCCGGCGAGGTCTCGCGCCACCTCGCGGACCGGCCGGTCGGAGACGATCCCGGCCACGGGCAGGCGGACGCCGCCCAGCACCTCGGTGCCCTGCACCGCCGCCATCCCCCCGCCCTGCGCGACGACCCACCGGGCGGCCAGGGCCATCTCCTCTGGCGTGCGGCCGACCACCAGCAGGTTGTGGCTGTCGTGGGCCCACGTCATCGCCACGGCCCCGCGCCGCAGCGCTCCGCGGACGAACCCGTAGCCGCTGGTCCCGGCCCGGCCGTGGCGCTCGAAGACCGCGGCCAGGCAGAGGTATCCGGAGGTCCAGTCCAGGACGTCGCCCCGCACGGGCAGGCGCGCCGTCTCGGCGGCGGTGTAGGTGGAGTCGGGCCGCATCGCGATGACGCGCACCGTCGCCGTATCCGACGCACGGCCCGGCGCGCGGATCCGGAAACGCTCGACCCCTGGCGCGTCGATACGCACGGTGGCGAGCGCGTCCTGCGGCGGCCGGTAGTCGGGCAGCGGCGTGACGAGTTCGCCCTGGCGCGCGACGAGCCGTCCGGCGTGGAAGACCAGCTCGGGGCGAAAGTCGCGGAGGTCGCGGGTCAGCACGAGGTGCGCGAGCAGCCCGGGGGCGATGGCGCCGCGGTCAAACAGGCGCATCCGCCTGGCCGGGGCGAGGGTGGCGGCGCGGACCGCTTCCACCGGGTCCAACCCCATGCTTACCGCGGTGCGGAAGATGTGGTCGAGGTGGCCGGTCGTCACCAGATCATCCGGCATGACATCGTCAGTCACCAGGCAGAGGTTCAGGCTGCGGGCCAGGACCGCGACCTGACGCAGGGTCTCGGGGGCGAGGCTCTTCAGTTGCAGCTGCAGGGTGACGCCGCCGCGCAGCCGCTCTGCGGCCAGGGCCGGGGTGACGAAGGTGTGGTCGGAGGTCACTCCCGCGGCGACGTAGGCGGCGAGGTCGCCGCCCGTGAGGTTGGGGGCATGGCCTTCGATCACGGCGCCCCGACGCACCGCCTCCGCGAGGACCGCGGCGGCGCGGCCGTCCTGGGAGACGACGGCGTTGAAGTCCATCACTTCACCGAGGGCCAGGACCTCAGGCCAGGAGAGCAGTTCGTTGATCTCCCTCGGCCCGATCTCCGCCCCCGCGGTCTCCAGCGCGGTGGCCGGCACACAGGACGGCGCCTGGAAGTAGACGTCGAGGGGCAGATCGCGGGCGGCCTCGAGCATCAGGCGGATGCCGGACAGGCCCATCACGTTGGCGATCTCGTGGGGATCGGCGATGACGGTGAGGACGCCGCGGGGCACGACCGCCTCCGCGAACGCCTGCGGGAGGACCATGCTGCTCTCGATGTGCAGGTGGCTGTCCACGAACCCCGGCACGGCGTAGGCTCCGCCGCCGTCGACGACCTCACGCGCCGGGACCTTCGCGTCCGGGCCGAGGACGGCGGCGATCAGCGCGCCGGCGGTGGCGACCTGCGCAGGGTAGATCTCGGCGGTGAACGTGTTCACCAGCCGGATGTTGGTGATGAGGAGGTCCGCCGGAGCCCGGCCCCGGGCCACCTCCACCGCGCGGCGTCGGTCTTCGTCAGTGTAGGACGGCATCGGCGGCGTTGCTCCTCTTCTGGGGTCGAGGCAGTTCTGCGCTCCGCGGCGGATGTAAGACGCTCAGTGCGAGTGCACGGGGAGCCCGTCGTGGGCGTGGGCGGCGATGCGGTGGTGGTGCTCCCCGGACTCGCCCTCGGGGTCGATGTGGATCGTGGCCCCGGAGAGGTATTGCAGGTGGTGCAGGAGCTGGTGGTAGACTTCCTTGGCGATGGCGTGGCCCTCCGCCACGGAGAGCTGCGGGGCGACGGCGACGTTGACCTCGGCGTGGAGGCGGTGGCCGATCCAGCGCGCGCGCACGTCGGTCACCTCGCGCACCCCGGTGACGTGGTGGGCGGCGTGGCGGATCTCGTCGATCACCTCGGGGTCCACGCCGTCCAGCATCCGGGTGAAGACCGATCGGCCGGACTGCCAGACGATGCGCAGGATGGCCAGCGTGATGCCGAGGCCCACCAGCGGGTCGGCCAGGGGGTAGCCGAGCCAGACCCCGACCGCGCCGGCGAGCACGGCCAGGCTGGTCCACCCGTCCACGCGGGCGTGGTAGCCGTCGGCGATGAGCGCGGCGCTGCCGATCTCCCTGCCGACCCGGATCCGGAAGACGGCGACGCCTTCGTTCCCCAGGAAGCCGACGATCGAGGCGGCGGCGACGGCCCAGAGATACTCCACCTGCCGGGGGTGGAGGAGGCGCTGGACCGACTCGTAGCCGGCCACGATCGCACTGAACAGGATCGTCAGCACGATGACCACGCCGGCCAGGTCCTCGGCCCGTCCCAGCCCGAAGGGGAACCGCTTCGTCGGCCGCAGGCGGGTCAGCCTGAAGGCGATCCACAAGGGGATGGCGGTCGACGCGTCCCCGAGGTTGTGGATCGTGTCGGCGAGCAGGGCCACGCTCCCGGACAGCCAGACGATGCCCACTTGGAGAAGCGCCGTGGCCATCAGGCCGGCAAACGACCACGTGATCGCCCGGATGCCGCGGGCGGTGGTGGCGATCGAGGGGTCGATCACCCCGTGGGTGTGGCCGTGGTCGGGCCCGCCGTGCCGGTGATGGTGCTCCGCCACCGCTAGTCCTCCTGCGGTCTCTTCTGCGGGATGCAGCAGATGAACTTCATCGGCGTCGTCCCGGTGTTCCGGAGCGCGTGGCGCTCATAGGGCGCCACCCACATCACCATGCCCGGTTCCAGCGGCCGCTCTCCCTGCTCGCCGACGAGGACCCCGCGGCCTTCGAGCATGTACATCTCCTGTTCGTACCAGTGCTCGTGCAGCGGGGTGCTGGCGCCGGGGGCGACTTCGAAGACCCGCATGCTGAAGGTCTGTGCCCCGCGCTTCTGGTCGATCACCCAGCGGATCTTCACCCCGGGCATCTGCTCCGGTTCTTCCGCGGGGACGTCCTCGGGCCTGAAGACTTCCATCGCCGCACCTCACCGTCCTGGTTCAGGGTCTCGGTTACCTCTTCCAAGGCTAGCAGGGCGGACGGGAATCGGGAATCCCTACGGGGTGAGCACCAGCCTGCCCAGGACCTGACCGCGGCGGACGCGGCGCAGGGCCTCGTTGGCCCGCTCCAGCGGCAGCGTTTCGACGTGCCAGGTGATGCGGCCCCGGCGGGCCAGGTCCACCACGGCGCGCAGCTCGTCCAGCGATCCCCAGACCGAGGTCGTGAGGTACGCCTCGCCCGGCACCAGGTCGAAGCCGAAGGGCAGCCTCCCGCCGGCGGCGCCGATCTGGACGAGGATGCCGCCGCGGTCGACCAGTTTCCCTCCCAGCGCCAGGGACCGCCGCGATCCCACGAAGTCGAACACCGCGCGGGCCGGCGGCAGGGTTCGGGCGTCCTCCGGCAGCAGGGCGTCGTCGGCTCCCAGCGCCCGCGCGCGCGTGAGTTTGGCGGGCAGGCGGTCCACGGCGGCGACGCGCGCCTCGGTCAACAGCTTGAGGTACTGGATGGCGAACTGGCCGAGGCCGCCCGCTCCGATCACGACGGCGCGGCCGCCTCGCCGCAGCCAGGGCAGGACCCGCCGCACCGCCCGATAGGGGGTGACTCCGGCGTCGGCTAAAGGCGCGGCGCGCACGGGGTCGAGGTCGGCCAGGGGAATCAGGTACCGGCGCGAGGGGACCAGCATCCACTCCGCGTATCCTCCGTCCGCCGTCCAGCCGGCATCCACACCGTCGGGGCAAAGCTGCTCCTCCCCCGACCGGCACCAGGCGCACCGGCGGCATCCCCAGCTGGCGTAGACGAGCACCGGGCCGATCCCGGGCGCGTCGCCGGCCACCTCGTGGCCGAGCACCAGCGGCAGCCGGGCCTCGAAGGTGCCGTCGGCGATGTGCACGTCGCTGTGACACACTCCGGCGCCGCGCACGCGCACCAGAACCTGTCGGCCCCGGGGCCTGGGCCTGGGGCGATCGACCAGACGGAGGGGCTGACCGCGACGGTACAGGACGGCCGCTTTCATCGGATCGGCAGGGTGTACACTCCCGCCTTCCGCGACCCGGCTCCGAACCCCTGCGGATGAAAAGCGGCAGGAAGCGCACGGCGCTCCGGCAAACCGGGCTGCGGAACGTCGGACAGGCGGAACGTCCAACAATGAGAAGGGGATGACAACGGTGGCCGGACAGGCGGTGGTGGTCGGCGGGGGCGTGATCGGTGTCGCCGCGGCCCACTACCTGCAGCTCTCCGGGTGGCGGGTCACGGTCGTGGACCGCGACGAGGTGGGACGGGGGTGTTCCTACGCCAACGCCTGCCTGATCGTTCCCAGTCACGCCGCGCCGCTGCCCGCCCCCGGCGTGCTCCCCCAGGCGGCGCGGTGGCTCGTGCGGCCGGACAGTCCGGTCTACGTCCGGCCGCGTCTCGACCCGGAGTTCCTGAGGTGGAGCCGGCGCTTTCTCCGCGCCTGCTCCCCGGCGGCGGCGCGGGCGGGGACCGAGGCGCTGCAGCGGGCCGCCGCGGCCAGCATGCGGCTCTTCGACGAACTGGCGACGGCCTGGCGGTTGGAGTTCGGCTACCGGCGCCGGGGGACGCTGAACGTCTACCTCACCGAGGCCGGCTTCGCCCGCGCGCAGCACGAGCTGGAGCATCTCCGGCGGTCCGGCATCAGCGCCCGGGTGCTCTCCCGCGAGGAGACGCTGGCCTTCGAGCCGGCCCTCGGCCCGCGGATCGCCGGCGGCCTGTTCGTCGAGGGCGACGCCCACGGCGACTGTTACGCCTACGTGCGGGCCCTCGCCGCCAGCCTGCTGGCCCGGGGGGCGCAGATCCTGACCGGTACGGCGGTGTTGCGGGTGCAGGTGCGCGGAGGAAGGGTCGAAGGGATCGCAGCCGAAGGGCCGGAGCGGAGGATCTCCGCCGATCTGGTCGTCCTCGCCGCCGGCGCCTGGACGCCCCTGCTCCTCGCTCCCCTGGGCGTGCGCCTCCCGCTGCAGCCGGCCAAAGGATACAGCTGCACCATCTCCGGCTACGACCGCGCGCCCGCCGTGCCGATCTTCATCGACGAGCGGCGCGTGGCCGTCACGCCGCTTGGGGATCGTCTGCGCATCGGCGGGACCCTCGAGCTGGTCGGGTACCGGCCGGGGATCAACGAGCGGCGCTATCGCGCCGTGGTGCGCGCGGCGCAGGAGGCGCTGGCGGAGCCGCCGGCGGCGGAGCGGGGCGACGCCTGGATGGGGTACCGGCCGCTCGTCGCGGACGGATTGCCGGTGATCGACCGGGTGCCTGGGGCGGACGGGCTCATCGTGGCCGCCGGCCACGGGACGCTGGGGTTCACGCTGTCGCCGATCACGGGGCGGCTGGTGGCGGACCTGGCCGAGAGCCGGCCGCCGGCAGTTCCCCTCGAGCCGTTTCGCCTCAGCCGATTCTGAAACCGCGTCGAGGTCCAGAAGATCCGGAAGGTCTCCGCACCGCCGGTCTGCTGCGCATCGAGACGCCGCCTGCGACCGAGTGGCGCGTGACGCCTGTGTTACACTTCCTTGCTCTGCTTTACGGAGTGACCGTTGCGTTCCCGTGGAGGTGGGCGATGAGGAGATCCCTGATGGCCGCAGTGTTCCTGGCCGTGACGGCCGGCACCCTGACTCCCGCCCGCGCCCAGAGCACCGGGTTCACGGCGCGGCTCTCGGGGCAGGAGCAGGTGCCCGTCGTCAGCACGGCGGCGACGGGGCTGGCCGTGTTTCAGCTCAACGCAGATCAAACGAGGCTGTTCTACCGCCTCGAGGTCCAGAACATCCAGAATGTCCTCATGGCCCACATCCACATCGCCCCGACAGGCCAGAACGGGCCGGTCGCCGTCTGGCTGTATCCGCCGTCGCCGCCGCCTGTGCTGATTCCCGGTCTTTCCAGCGGAATTCTGCAGACGGGCACCATCACGGCGGCGAATCTGGTGGGGCCGCTGCAGGGCAGGGACATGGGCGCCCTGATCGGCGCGCTGCGCGCCGGGAACGCCTATGTCAACGTCCATACGAGCCAGTTCCCCGGCGGGGAGATCCGAGGACAGATCCGGTGAGGTGAGCGTCGGGCGAACGCCGGGCCGCCGGCGTTCCTGCCGGCCGCGTATCCATCCGGCCCGCTAGGCCGTGGGCGCCGGAAGCAGCAGGCGGTGCTGCAGGTCCCACATCCGGCGGTAGAGCCCGCTCCGGGCCAACAGGTCGGCGTGACGCCCGCGCTCGACGATGCGCCCCCGGTCGAGGACGAGGATTTCATCCATCGCCTCCATGCCCACCAGCCGGTGGGTGATGAGCAGCAGAGCGCGTCCTCTGCCGATGCGGCGCAGCGCCTGCAGGATCTGCTCCTCCGTGGCCGGATCGAGGTGCGCGGTCGGCTCGTCCAAGAGCAGCAGCGGCGCGTCTCGGAGGAGCGCCCGGGCGAGGGCGAGGCGCCGGCGCTCACCGCCGCTCAGGGCCATCCCGAACTCGCCCACCCGGGTCTCGTAGCCCTGCGGCAGCGACCGGATGAAGGCATCGATCCCGGCCGCCTCCGCAGCCCGCATCACCTCCTCGTCCGTGGCCTCGGGCTTCGCCAGGAGGAGGTTCTCGCGGATCGTGGCGTTGAACAGATGCGTGCGCTGAGGGACCACGGCCAGGAGGCGGCGCACGTCCTCTCCGCTGCAGGACCGCAGCTCGGCGCCGTTCAGCAGGATGGAGCCGCGCTCGTAGTCCCAGAAGCGCAGCAGCAGATGGCCCAGGGTGGACTTTCCCGCCCCGCTGGGTCCCACCACGGCCAGACACTGGCCCGTTTCCAGGGAGAAGGAGACGCCGTCCAGCACCCAGGGACCGGTCGGCGCGTAGCGGAAGCACAGCTCGCGCACCCGGAGGGACACAGGGCCCGGGGATCCCGACAGCGCGGCCGCCGCCCCTGCGGGCGGATCGGCGACGGCGGGGGAGACGTCGACGATGCCGACGACCCGCTGCGCCGCTTCCATCGCGGCCGGGAGCGCCCGCCCGGCCTGGGGAAGCGGAGCCACGGCCTCAAAGCTGGTTAGCGCGGCGAGGACGATCGCGGCCAGAAGGAGGGGAGGTATCCTCCCGGCATCAACCAGGGCCACGGCCAGCACCAGCACCGCCCACATCCCCAGGTGCGCCAGCAGGCCGGTCCACGCCTCCTGCCAGGCCCCGGTGCGCGCCGCGGCATCCTGCGCCCCTGCCAGCGCGCGACCGGCGGCGCGGATCCGCTCCAGCCAGCCGACCTCCCGGCCGGCGGCGACGATATCCGGCATCCCCGCCACCGCATCGACCACGGCGACCCTCAGCGCGGATCGGGCCCGCACCTGCCGGATCCCGGAGGATCGGCTCGCCCCGTAGGTCCACGCCGTCACACCTCCGCCGACCAGGAGCAGGAAGACGACGAGGATGAGCGCCAGGCGGCCGTCGAGGCGCGCCAGGAAGAGGGCGACGGCCAGCGTGACGACCGCGGCCACGGCGGGCGGGGCAATCACGCGGAGGAAGAGGTGCTCGAGCTCTTCGATGTCGGCGACCCACCGGTTCAGGACGTCGGCGCCCCGGTGTGCCATCAACCGGGCCGGGGCGAGGGGCTCGACCTGCTCGTAGAACCAGACCCGCAGACGTCCCAGGATCCGGAAGGTCACCGCGTGGGAGACGTACCGCTCCAGGTACCGGAAGACGCCGCGGGTGATGCCGAAGGCGCGGACCCCGACGACCGGCAGCTGCAGCGCCGCCACCGGGGGATGGAGCGCGGCCAGGGCGATGAGATAGGCCGAGGCGGCCAGCAGTCCGATCCCGCTGAGGACCGTGGCCGCGCCCAGGAGCACGACCACGGCCATCTGCGGGGCGAAGGGCCCGAGGAGCCGTAGCAACCGCCGGATCCTCACGGGTCGCCTCCCGCGGCGACGGCATCCCGCCACCCGATCTCGACCAGCCGGCGGTAGAGACCCTCCCGCCCCATCAGCTCCCGGTGGGTGCCGGCCTCGACCACGCGGCCCCGGTCCAACACGATGATCCGGTCGGCGTGCTGCAGGGTGTGCAGGCGGTGGGCGATGAGCACCGTGGTGCGACCCTGCATCAGACGGGCCACGGAGTCCTGCAGGGCGGCTTCCAGGTCGGGGTCCAGAGAAGACGTGGGCTCGTCGAGGATGACGAGCGGCGCGTCCTTCAGAAACGCCCGCGCCAGGGCGACGCGCTGGGCTTCCCCGCCGCTGAGCCGCATCCCGTGTTCGCCGATGACCGTCTCGTAGCCCTGCGGCAGTGCGGCGACCACGGCATCGAGGTGGGCGGCGCGCGCCGCCCGCTCCACCTCTTCCCGGGAAGCGTCCGGACGGGCCAGACGGATGTTGGCCAGCAGCGTGTCGTGGAACAGGGAAGGGCTCTGCGGCACCCAGGCGATCCGGGTCCGCCAGGCCGCGGCCGGCCAGGCATTCAGGGGGCGCTCTCCGACCAGGATCCGTCCCTCGGTAGGCTCGAGGAAGCGCAACAGCAGGTGGGCGATGGTGCTCTTGCCGGCCCCGCTCCTCCCCACCAGGGCGACCGTCCGCCCCTGCGGGATCACAAAGGAGACGTCGGCCAGGGCCCGCCGTCCGTCGCTATAGACGACGCCGACACCGTCAAACCGCAGGTCGTCAACCCCGGGGTCGTCGGCCCGTCTCTCGTCCGCGGCAGGGCGCGCACCGGCAGGAGGAAACGGCGCCGGGGTGTTCAGGATCTCCAGGATTCTCCCCGCGGCGGCGACGGCCGCGGCGCCGGCGTGAAACCGCCCGCCGAGCAGCCGCAGCGGCAGGTAGAACTCCGGCGCCAGGATCAGGATGAAGAGCGCCGTCTCGAACGTCATCCGGCCGTACAGCAGCTTCAGCCCCACCGTCACGGCCACGATCGCGGTGCTGATCATGGCGATGATCTCCAGCACCAGCGCGGAGAGGAAGGCGACGCGCAGGACCTCCAGGGTCACGGCGCGGAAGCGCTCGCTCATCTCGGCGATGGTGCGGGCCTGCCGGCGGCTCCGGCCGAAGATCTTCAACGTGGTCAGCCCCGAGAGGACATCGAGGAAGTGGGCGCCGAGCAGGCCGAGCAGCTCCCACCGTCGCCGGGTCAGGGCCTGGGCGGCGCGGCCGATGAGGAGGGCCAGGATGGGAATGCAGGGGGCGGTCAGCAGCAGGAGCAGCGCGGAGAGCGGATCGGCCGGGGCGATGAAGGCCAGGAGGGTCGCCGGGATCAGCGCGGCGAGGGCAACCTGGGGGAGGTAGTGGCGGAAGTAGGCGTCCAGGGCCTCGATGCCCTCGACCGCCGCCGCGGCCAGTTCGCCCGTCCGCTCACCGCGCGTGTAGGCCGGGCCGAGGGCGAACAGGTGGGCACAGAGCCGCTCGCAGAGGTCGGTTTTCACCCGCAGGGCGACGCCGGCGGCGGCGACCTCTCCCGCCCAGACCAGGGTCGCCCGGGCCACGATGACCGCCAGCAGGGCGGCCAGCGCGGGAATCAGGGTGGGGAGGCGGCGGCCGTCGAGGAACACACCGGCGATGACGCCGCTGAGGAGGGATGCCTGCAGGACGACGAGCACGGCCGTTCCGACGCCCGGGGCGATGGCCAGCGCGAGATCCCGCATCCGCGCCTGTCGCCACAGCGCCGGGGCGGCCACGGAGGTCAGTAGGTCAGGGTCTCTGCTTTGGCCTCGACGCGCCTGCGGAAGACCCAGTAGGTCCAGCCCTGGTACAGGAGGACGATGGGGGTGAAGATCAGGGCCACGATCGTCATCACCTTCAGCGTGTAGGCGGACGAGGCGGCGCTGTAGATGGTCAGGCTCCACGCCGGGTTCAGGCTGGAGACCATCACGCGCGGATAGAGAATCATGAAGAAGGTGGTCGAGGTCAGGAGGATGGCCAGCGCCGTCGTGACGAAGGCCCAGCCGTCGCGCCGCCGGCTGACCAGCGCTCCGGTGAACAGGAGGGCGGCCGCGGCGCCGACCGGGACGGGCCCGGGGCTGACGCCGAGCCTGGCCAGGATGTCGGTGGCGCCATAGGTGGCGACCGTGAACGCCAGGGCGATGAACACGGTGGGAGCCCACAGCCGCCGGGCCGTAGCCCGGGCCCGGTCCTGCAGCTCGCCGGTCGTCCGCAGGCTGAGGAAGATCGCCCCGTACAGGGTGAAGACGGCCAGCAGCGCCAGCCCTCCCAGAAGCGCATAGGGGTTGAGGAGGGTGAGGACCCCGCCCACGTAGGTCATCCGGTCATCGATGGGCACCCCCCGTACCATGTTGGCGAAGGCCACGCCGAACACCAGCGCCGGCAGGAGGCTTCCGGCGAACAGGCACCAGTCCCACACCGCGCGCCAGCGGGGATCGCGGCGCTTGCTGCGGAACTCGAAGGCCACGCCGCGCACGATCAGCGCCAGCAGCACGACGAAGAGGGGCAGGTAGAAGCCGCTGAACAGCGTCGCATACCAGTGGGGGAAGGCGGCGAAGGTGGCGCCGCCCGCGGTGATCAACCACACCTCGTTGCCGTCCCAGAACGGGCCAATGGTGTTGATGATCGCCCGGCGCTGGAGGTCGGTGCGGCCGAGGAACGGCAGCAGCATCCCCACCCCGTAATCGAAGCCCTCGAGCAGGAAGAACCCCGTGTAGAGGACTCCGATCAGGACGAACCACAGCGTGTTCAGGTCCATCGCCTTCTCTCCCGCGCCTCACAGTTGCGCCGACGCCGTCGCCGGCCACTCCTCGATCGTCGCCGCGACGGTGCCCTGCCGGGCGAACCGGATCAGCAGGTAGGCGGTCACGACGGTCAGCAGGGTGTAGAGGGCCGTGAAGCCCACCAGCGAGAGCAGGACCGAGGCGGCGGAGACGTTGGGGGACAGGCCGGCCTCGGTCTTCAGCAGCCCCTGGACGATCCAGGGCTGCCGCCCGACTTCGGCGACGATCCACCCCGCCGTGTTCGCCAGGTAGGGCAGGACGATCGCCCAGGCGAAAACCGCCCCGGCGCGCCGGCTGAAGGTGAGTTGCTCCGCCATGACCTGGAAAATGGCATACACCGCCAGGGCCAGCAGCACGAACCCGGCGCCGACCATGGCCCGGAAGCTCCAGTACATGAGGACGGGGGGCGGGATGTAGTTTCCGGGACCGTACCGGGCCCGGGACTCGGCCTGCAGGTCGTTCATGCCCTTGACTTCGCCCGTGAGCTGGTTGTAGGCTAGTAGGCTCAACAGGCGGGGAATGCGGATGGCGAACACCTCGCGCCGCTGGCGCAGATCGCCGATGGTGAGGAGGGAGAAGGAGGCGGGGTTCTCGGATTCGAACAGCCCTTCCACCGCGGCAATCTTCATCGGCTGGACGACGGCTTTGTACCGCGCCTGCCGGTGCCCGTAGAAGATGGTCAGGCCGATGGCCATCAGCGCGACGATGCCGGCGATCTGGAAGGAACGGCGGAACAGCTCCACATGGAACTGCCGCGCCAGGTGATAGGCGCTGATCCCCAGGACGAAGAAGGCGGCGGTGGTGAAGGCGGCGGCTACGGTGTGGGGAAACTGCACCCAGAGGTGGGGGTTGAGGATCAAGGCGAAGAAATCGGTCATCTCGGCGCGCCCCCCGCGCACGATGAACCCCACCGGTTCCTGCATGAAGGAGTTGGCGGCGAGGATCCAGGTGGCCGAGATCGTCGTGGCCAGCGCCACCAGCCAGATCATCAGGAGGTGCAGCCGCCTGGACAGCGTCTCCCAGCCGAACAGCCACACCCCCAGGAAGGTGGACTCCAGGTAGAAGGCCAGCAGGGCTTCCACGGCCAGCGGCGCCCCGAAGACGTCGCCGACGAACCGTGAGTATTCGGACCAGTTCATTCCGAACTGGAACTCCTGCACAATGCCCGTAACCACACCCATGGCGAAGTTGATGAGGAGGAGCTTCCCCCAGAACTTCGTCATCTCTTTGTACACCTGCTGGCCGGTGCGGACGTAGATCGTTTCCATCAGCGCGACGAGGAAGGAGAGGCCGATGGTGAGGGGGACGAAGAAGAAGTGGAAGATCGTGGTCAGGGCGAACTGCCAGCGGGCGAGGATCAGAGCGTCCATCCCACTCCCCCTCCGTGTGCAACCGGTGAGGAGGGTGCTGCCGTGTACAGTGTTGGCCGGATCGGCGGGGCCCTCCTGCCGGGCAGTCCGTCGGATGACGGCAGACGGTCGGGACGAGATGTCCTCTCGCCGCGTCAGCCGACGGTGATGGGAACGCCGATCTCCGGCAGGAAGACCTCCATGTCCCCCAGCAGCGTCTCGGCGAAGCGCCGGGGGACCTCGGTGTGGACGGGGATGACGCGGGCCGGCGCGATCTCGTAGATCAGCTCCCGCAGCTCCCGGCCGCTGATGTGGCCGGAGGCGTGGAAGGGGGAGGCGCCCTCGGCCAGGCCGACGGGCGTCAGGTGGAAGCGGTCGATCCAGTTCCGCAGCCGCTGCAGTTCGAACTGCTGCTCCTCGTCGTGGGGCTCGCTCGCAGAGTAGATCCACCGCCCGCCCCGGGGGTCGATGTCCACCAGTTCGGCCACGTCGAAGAAGGAGAAGCAGCAGATGAACTCCCCGGGCGCGGCGCCGACGACGGCGGCGTCCACCTGCTCCGGATACCACTCCCGCACCCGCTCCACCCACGGCGCGGGCTTGAGCAGCGCCCGACGGTAGACGACGAGGTGCCGGTCGCTCTTCGGCGTCGGGATGGAGGGATCGACGGCGTGCATCGCCGTCAGCAGGTAGGCGTCCCGGTCGGTGACGGCCAGGCGCCGGCCGGTGCGGCGGGCGATCTCCAGGAAGGTCAGCAGCCGCTCGACGTTGCGCGGCCCGAAGTCGGCGACGACGAATTGTCCCGCCGCTTCGCGCACCGCGGCCAGACACGCCTCGCGCACCTGGTCCTCGCTGGCGCCCGGCTCTTGGCCGAAGTTGGTCCCTTCGCTCACCAGAGCCGCGGGCCGGAGCGCGGCCGCTTCCGTGACGAAGCGGTCGGTGAGTTCCCGCCGGCCTCCGTGCCGGCGCAGGTCGCCGGTGTAGACCACCCAGCCCGCCGAGGTCTCCACGGCGATGGCGGCCGCGCCATAGATGGAATGGTCCACGGGCAGGAAGCGCACGGCGCACCCGCCGATGCGGTCCACGGTGCGGAGGGTCTGCGGGGGAAAGTAGCGGCCCCGGGGCGCGGCCGGGGAGAGGTTCCAGAAGTCTTCGGGATCGGGGCGCACCCCGTCGGCGATCAGGTAGGTGCGCCGCTGATAGGGGAAGGCCCTGGGGTCGCCGGCGCCGATGGCGCCCTCGTCGCCGGCCACCCTGGGGACGGTGTAACACAGCTCCCCTTCGAACTGGTGCGCCCCGCAGTCCTGGATCGCCTTGGCCAGGTACGCCGTCATACCCGTGCTGACCACGGGAATCGCCGTATCGAGGAAGGAGATGTATCCGCAGTGGTCCAGATGGGCGTGGGAGAGGAGCACGGCGTCGGCGCGGCATTCGCGGTAGTACGGGGACCGCTGCGCGCGCTCCCAGGCCCGCCCGCCGGCGTCTTCCAGGTCGGAGCGGTAAATCCCGCGCAGGGGCGGCAGCAGGCCCATGTGGATGAGGTCCAGCAGCCCCGTGCGCGACCGCGGGGCCAGAAACTCCTCGTAGTACAGGGCGCGGGTGTGGAAGGGGGTGCCGAAATCCAGGAAGAGGGCCGTGCCGCCGTCCTCCAGGAGAATTTTGTTCCCGCCGATGGTGGCGGCGCCGTCGTAGACCGTGATCGAGACCGGCATCCCTCGCCTCCCTCCAGCCTCAGGCCGCGTCGCCGCAGCCGCAGCGGTCCTTGAAGCGGCAGAGCCTGAACATCCAGGAGGGGCAGGGCGGAAGGTCCTGGGGTGAGGCGTTGGACTCCAGCAGCGCCAGGCGGCGGTCGGCCTCCGCCGCGATGACGGGCAGATCCCTGAAGCCCACCTCGTAGACCATGAACTTGTCGCCGAGGAGCTCGTAGTACAGCACCAGCCGGCCCCGCTCGCGCCCGGTCAGGGCGCACTCGAAGGCCAGGCGGTCGAAGTAGTGGCCGAAGGCCTGGGGCAGGTAGCCGCGCTCGACCATCTCGCGGAACTTCGTGACGCGCAGCAAGGTCGGCACGTCGCGGAACATACCGACGCGGTCGCTCAGCGTCCGCAACCGGACCGGCCGGTTCTTGAAGGCGCCGGGGATCCCGAAGCGCAGCGCCTTGTACAGCGTGCCGCGGAAGCCGGCGCGCTCCAGCTCCTGCAGCCGCGCCTCCACGGCGCCGTCGGGTTCGTCCTCCTCGGCCGGCGTCTGACGTTCGTATGCCGACTTCCGGGGGAAGACCAGGTCGTTCAGCCGGTATCCCCGGGGCGGCGGGTCGGGCGCGGAGAGCTGCGCCAGCAGGGCGCCTTCCAGCGCCTCGTCCCGCTCGATGCGGTACCCGTCGGGCGGGACGACGCGGGCGGCCGGCGGAGCCGTCTCGCAGCCGCAGATCTCCGCGTAGTCGCAGTCGCGGCCGAACCATTCGCACTGGGGGAGTTGCGTCGGATCGCCGCGGTCGAGGGCCTCGCGCAGCAGGTCGCGCCGGCGCAGCATCTCGCTGCGGACGGCGTCGGATGCGGTGTACTGGACCCGGAAGGCGCGGAAGGCGCCCGGCCGGCCGATCTGCCCGCGGCGGTAGAGGAGCAGCCAGCCCGAGGAGGCCCCCGTCATCGTGCAGTACATGCCCAGCTGATCGAGGTGCGCGGGACGCGCCGCCTGCGGCGTCTCGGGGAGTGCCCCGGTCGTCTTCAGTTCGACGGGGACCTGTTCGTAGATATCGATCTTGCCGACGATCCCCTCATACTCGACGAACTGTTCCACGAATTCCTCGGTGGAGACGGCGCGGCCGAAGAGCTCGTGGAATCCGATGCCGGCCAGCATGAGCTGGGCGCGGTCGGGGGAGGGGCGGATGTCGGTCCGCGTCCATCGGAAGTAGGCCTGCCGGGGGTTGACGAGGTCGGTGACGGAGATGCGGCGCCGCTGGGACTGGCTCTGGATGGCCGCGGTCAGTTCGTCCTTGAGGGTGCGGTTGGCGTCGATCCCGCGGACGAAGGCGGCGGCGAAGGCGGCCACGGGGCTCCCCCGGTCTCAGGCATCTTTGCCGTATTTTAACAAGTCGGCGCCCGACCGGCCCAGGCCGCACCCGGCCGCCGCCGGAGCGAAGGGCACAGGACGCGTTGCCCGGCGGGGCGAAGGTGGTAATCGATTTCCCCGCGACTCGGAGCCGGGAGGTGGAAGACGGTGGGTCGGCGATGGCTGGTGGGGCTGGTGGTGCTGCTCCTGGTGGCCGCGCTCTTCCCCGGGACGGCGAGCGGGCAGGGCGCGGTGAAGCTCACCTTCTGGAGCTGGCGGGTTGAGGACAAATGGGCCTACGACCGGATGATCCGGGTGTTTCAGCAGAAGAACCCCGGCATCACGGTGGAGTTCATTCCCTTCAAGCAGACCGAGTACAATACCATTCTCTCCTCGGCGCTGACTGCGGGCAAGGGGCCGGACATCATCCACCTGCGGGCCTACGGGGGCCTGGAGACCTTCACGGCGCCCGGGTTCATCGCGCCGCTGGATTTCGAGACGGTGCCGGAACTCCGGACCTTCTCCCGGACGATCCTGGAAGGCGCCCGGGGGCGCAAGGACGGGAAGATCTACGGCGTCCCCTTCGCCAGCCAGACGCTGGTCATCTACTACAACAAGAAGATCTTCGCCCGGCACAACCTGACCGTGCCCAGGACCTGGGATGAGTTCCTGGCGCTGATGAAGACCCTGAAGGACCAGGGCGTCCTGCCCCTGGCCAACGGCGGGAAGGACGGCTGGACCCTGGAGGTCATGGCCGGGGTGATCGCGCCCAACTTCTACGGCGGCACCGCCTTCTTCGACGCGGTGACGCGGGGGCAGACCTCCTTCAAGGATCCGGCCTTCACGGGCGCCCTGGCCCGGCTGCTGGAACTGCGCCCCTACATGCACCCCAACTTCATGGGCGTGGACTACGCCACGATGCAGCAGTTGTTCATCAACGAGCAGGCGGCGATGTTCATCGGCGGGTCGTGGGAGATCGGCTTCTTCCGCGCCCAGAACAAGAATCTCGAGTTCGACGTCTTCGCCGCGCCTCCGCTGAAGGCGGGACAGACGCCCTGGGTGTCGTCCTTCAACGACGGGAACTACGGGATCAACGCCAAGACGCCCTACATGGAGGCGGCCCTGAAGTTCATCCGCTTCACCGCCACCCGGGAGTTCGGCCAGATGTTCACCGACCTCCTGGCGCAGAACTCCGCGGTGCCCGGCGTGGTGATCAAGGATCCGGTGCTCAAGCGCGTGCAGGAGCTGAACCGGAAGGCCACGCCCTACATCATGCTGGTGGGATTCCGCTGGCAGGCGCCGACGGGCTCCACCCTGCTGCAGAGCGGGCTGCAGGCGATGATGGCCGGGACGAAGACCCCGGAGCAGGTGGGCGAGGAGGTCACCCGAGGGCTCAGTGTCTGGTTCGACCCCTTCCGCGGGCGCTAGACGGCGCCGCGGGCTGAGTCTGCGGACGGGACGGCGGCTGTGGCTGGTCTTCTTTCTGGCCCCGGCCACCGTCCTGTTCGCCGTCTTCATCACCTACCCGATCCTCTCCGCTCTGGCCTTCAGCCTCTACGGCTGGGAGGGGATCGGCCGGCGGGGCTTCGTCGGCCTGCACAACTTCGTCCGGCTCTTTGCCACCTATCCCTATGCCGGCCTGCTGGTCAACGCCTTCTGGCACAACACCGTGGTTTTCGTCGTGACGATGCTGATCCAGAACGTGGTGGCCCTCGCCCTGGCCCTGCTCCTGGCCCGGGGCCCGTGGGGCGCCAGAGTCTACCGTGTGATCTTCTTCCTGCCCGTCACGCTCTCGCTGGTCATCGTCGGGTTCCTGTGGGCGCTGTTCCTGAACCCGGTCTTCGGCCTGGTCAACCGGCTGCTGGCGGCGGCGCACCTGGGCGCCCTGGCCCGCCCCTGGCTCGGCGACCCGCAGACCGCGCTGCTGACGTTGATCCTGATCAACGCCTGGCGCTGGCTGGGGTTCCCCACCATCGTCTTCCTGGCCGGGATCAACGCCATCCCGGAGGAGTACCTCGAGGCGGCGCGCATCGACGGGGCCGGCGAGTGGGCCGTGACGCGCCACGTCATCTTCCCCCTGCTGGCCCCGCAGGTGACGATCATCGTCCTGCTCACCTTCATCGGGTCCTTCAACTGGTTCGAGCTGCCCTATGTGGTGCAGGGCGTCTCCGGGGGCCCGAACCGATCCACGGACGTGTTGAGCTTGTTCTTCTACCGGATGGCCTTCGGCGAGGTGGACACCGGGTTGCAGGACATCGGGATCGGCTCGGCCATCGCCGTGCTGATGTTCATCCTGCTCGTCACCGTCTCCGCCGTGGGGGCGGTGTTCCTGCGGCGACGCGAGGTGGAGCTGGCATGAGGGGCCGGCGGTGAGCCCGCCGCCGGCCTGGGGCGGCGCCGGACGGGAGGGGCCGGGGCGACCGCGGGGGTGGGCCCCGGCGATCCAGGCCGTCCTGTTGGCCAACGCCGTCCTCGTGCTGGCCCCGATGGTGATCATGACCCTCTCCGCCTTCAAGTCCACGCGGGAAATCTTCCAGAACCCCTTCGGGCTCCCGGTGGTCTGGCGGTTGGAGAACTTCGGCCGGGTCTGGGTGGAGGCGCACTTCGCCCTGTACTTCCGCAACAGCCTCCTGGTCACCGCCGCCTCGATCCTGATCATCCTGGCCTTCGGGGCCATGGCCGGCTACGCCCTGGGGCGCTTCCGCTTCGGCGGCGGCGACCTCCTCTATCTGTATTTCCTGAGCGGGCTGATGCTGCCGGTCCGCCTGGGCATCATCCCGCTGTTCATCCTGATGCGCGACCTGCGCCTGCTGGACACCCTGTGGTCGCTGATCCTGATCTACGCCGCCTCGGGGCTGCCCAGTGCCGTCTTCATCCTCACCGGCTTCTTCCGCGCGCTGCCCGGGGACCTGGACAGCGCGGCCCGGATCGACGGCGCCGGCGAGTGGCTGATCTTCCGCCGGATCATGCTCCCCCTGGTGCGGCCGGCGCTGGTCATCGTCACGGTGTACAACCTCATCCCGGTCTGGAACGACTTCTTCTTCCCGCTGGTCTTCATCCAGAGCGACCGGTGGAAGACGCTGCCCCTGGGGATGACGGCCTTCTTCGGCCAGTACTACACCGACTGGGCGACGCTCTTCGCCGGGCTCACCCTGGCCGCGGTGCCCGTCGTGGCGCTGTACGCCGTGCTCTCCCAGCACTTCATCCGGGGCCTCACCGCCGGCGCGGTGAAGGGATGACGGACGCCGACGCCGGCGCGGCCGGACTCCTGGCGCGGCTGCGGGGCGGGCTGATCGTCTCCTGCCAGGCCCGGGCCGGACATCCGCTGCACGACAGCGTCGTGATCAGGGCGCTGGCGCGGGCGGCCGAGGTCGGCGGCGCGGCCGGGCTGCGGATCAACGGCGAGGCGGACATCCGCGCCGTGCGGGAGGCGGTGGACCTCCCGATCATCGGCATCCGCAAGGTCTGGACGCCGGGGACGGCGGTCTACATCACGCCGACCGTCGCCGACGCCGCGGCCGTGGCCGCGGCGGGGGCCGACATCATCGCCCTCGACGCGACGGCGCGTCCCCGGAGCGGCGGGAGCGAGGTCGAGGAGCTGATCCCGCGGATCAGGCGGGAACTTGGAAAGCCCGTGATGGCCGATATCTCGACGCTCGAGGAGGGCCGGCGGGCCGAGGCGCTGGGCGCCGACCTTGTGGCCACGACCCTGGCCGGCTACACCGGCGGGCCGGTCCCCGAGGAGCCCGACCTCGACCTGGTCGCGGAACTGGCGCGCGCGCTGCGCGTCCCGGTCGTGGCTGAGGGGCGCTACCGCACGCCGGAGCAGGTGGTGGCCGCCTTTCGGGCCGGGGCGTTTGCGGTCGTCGTCGGCCGGGCCATCACCGATGCCCTCGACCTCACCCGGCGTTTCGTCGAGGCAATCGCCCGATCGCGCCGGTGAGCGCGCGCAGGGATGAGCGCCCCCACAAGGATGGAGGGATGCCGGCCATGACCGGCGTCATCGTCGCGGGGATCGACGCCGGCGCCTCTTCCACGACCTGCGTCATCGCCGACGGCGCGGGGCGCGTGCTCGGCGTCGGCCGCGGCGGCCCCATCGACCACCTCTTTCGTCCTTCCGGACGCCGCCGCACCCGGGTCGCCCTAAAAGAAGCGATCGGCCGGGCCACACAACGGGCCCGGCTCGGCCGTCCTCCGGACGCCGTCGTGGCGGGGTTGACGGGGCTGGAGCCGGGGTCCGCGGAGTCTCGCGCTGCCGTCCGCATGATCCAAGGGTTGACCCGGGCCAGGGTTGTCGTCGCCACCTGGGATGCCGAGATCGCCCTGGCCGGGGCCGGCACCGGCCGCCCGGGGGTCGTGGTCATCGCCGGGACGGGGTCGGTGGCCCTCGGCCGGAACCGGCGGGGGAAGAGGGCTCGCGCCGGTGGCTACGGCTTTCTGATCGACGACGCAGGCGGGGGCGTGGCCGTCGGGCAGGCGGCGCTGCGGGCGGCACTGAGGAGCCAGGACGGGCGCGGCCCGAAGACGCGTCTGGCCGCCCTGATCCGGCGGCGCCTGGGGTCGTGGTCCGCGATCCGCCGCCGGGTGTACGGCGAAGGGGGAGGCCGCCCGCTGCTGGCCTCGCTGGCTCCGCTGGTCGTCGCCGCGGCGCGCTCCGGCGATCCCGTGGCGCGGTCCATCCTGGCTGAAGCGGGTTACTCCCTGGCCGCTCTGGCCGCCGCCGTGGCCAGGCGCCTGCGGATGACGCGGGCCCCCTTTCCCGTGTACACCGTCGGCGGAGTGTTCTCTGCCGGGCCGCTGGTGCGCGATCCGATGCGCCGCGCCCTGCGCCGCATCGTCCCGCGCGCCGTCCTCTCCCCTCCGGAGTCTGCGCCCGTCGTCGGCGCGGTGGTGATGGCGCTGGAGCGGGCCGGCGTCGTCGCCGACGCCGCCCTCCGTCGGCGCCTGGCCCGTCTCCGACTTTGAAGGTTCCACCCCCGGGAAATCCGAAGAACGCGGAAAACATCGAGGAGGGGACGACATGGCGACGCAGGCGGCAGCGGCGCCGGCGGCCTACCCGCTGCGGTTCGACGTGCAGTACCCCGCGCGTCTGTCGCGCGGGCTCATCTTTGTGAAGTGGCTCCTGGCCATCCCCCACTTTCTGATCCTCAACGCCCTGGGGAACTTCCAGGGCGCGATCACCCTCCTGGCCTTCTTCGCCATCCTGTTCACGCGGCGATACCCGCCGACGCTGTTCCAGTTCTACGTCAAGGCCGCGCGCTGGGCGGCGAACGTCGTCGCCTACTTCGGGCTCTTCTCCGACGACTACCCGCCCTTCGACTGGGAGGCCGGCTGCTACCCGCCGGTGACCTTCGAGGTAGACTACCCGCAGCAGCTCTCGCGCTGGATGATCTTCGTCAAGTGGCTGCTGGCGCTGCCCCACTACGTTGTCCTGGCCGTGCTCTACGTCGTCGGCATCTTCGCCTGGCTCATCGCCTGGTTCGCCATCCTCTTCACCGGCCGGTTCCCGCGGGGGCTGTTCGACTTCCTGGTGGGTCTCCTTCGCTGGAGCTTCCGGGTCGGGGCCTACGTCCTGCTGCTGCGCGACGAGTACCCGCCCTTCAGTACGGCCTGATGCGCACCACGGCGAATCCCAGCGTGCCCGCGGCGAGGGCCAGGGCGCGGTCGAGGCAGACGAAGGACCGACCGCGGGGACGTTCCCGGCACCAGACCAAGGCCGCAGCCAGCTGGAACGGCATCAGGGTCTTCCTCTGGCCCACCTGACCGCCATGGCGACCCGCCGGGCCGGAGCGCGGGGCATGGGGAGCTTCCAGAAGCTGGCGGTGAGCGGAGCATCCGCGGGTCGAAGCAGGCCGGCGGCGACCAGGGCCTCTTCTTCCAGACCCCGGTCCTGGCCGGTCAGGGGAACGATTTTCGCAATGGGCCTGCGTCGGTCACGGATGAGGATCTCCTCCCCTTCCCGGACCCGATCGAGGTAGGCGCTCAGCCTGTTCTTCAGTTCGGCGATATTCACCGCGCGCACGGCCGCCCTCCGTCAGACATGGCTATCATAGCCAGGTAGTCTCAGGAGGGCAAGACCGACGGCGTAGGGATGACCGGGGCGGGCTATGCCCCGCCTTTGCGCAGCAGGCGCGCGCGGCGGTGCAGCAGGCGCGGCCGGGCCGGGGCCGCGCCGTCGAGATGGGCCAGGGCCTGCTCGGTGTGGAGGAGGGCGCGAGAGGCGTCGCCCAGTTCCCACTCCCAGATCATGGCCAGCCGCTCCAGGACCAGCCAGCGGGGGAGCCGGCCCGCCTGCAGCTCTCCCTCCCAGAGATCCAGCAGGTCCCCGAGCCGTCCGGTGCGCCGGTAGTGGCGGGCCAGCGCCGTGACGACCCGCCGCCGCGGCGCCGGCTGGTCCTCGTCGAGCAGCGCCCGGCGGTAGCAGTCCGCCGCCTTGCCGGGCTCGCCGCGCGCGTCCAGCAGCGCCCCCAGTCCCGCCCAGTCCACCGCCGCAGGGATCCGTTGCGGCTGCGTCAGCACCTCTCCGGCCATTCCGTGGAGGGAGAGCAGAGACAGCAGGTCGGCCGCGTTGTGGGCGAAGACCGGTTCCACGACCTCCGGGTCGCCGGTCTGGAGGTACTGCACATAGAGCGAGGGGATCATCCACCCTGCCACATCGTCGACCCGGTCCACCTGCAGGATGCGTTGCTCCAGCAGGGCCAGGCTGTAGCCGCCGAGGCGTCGGTGCCACAGCCGGCGGGCCAGCGTCATCAGGTCGAGGTGGTGGCGCGCCTCGAGGTCGCAGCGCAGCCGCGAGAGCAGGAAGCGGGTCTGCAGCAGCGGCAGGTCGAAGCGGGCGCCGTTGAAGGTGACCAGCGCGTCGCACGGCGCCAGACCCTCCAGGACGGCCTCCAGCATCTCCCGCTCCCCGCCCAGATCCCGCAGGAAGTAGTGGGTGACGACGAACTCCCCGTCGTCGAACTGTCCGATCCCGACCAGGAAGACATAGGTACCGGTGCCCCCGGCCAGGCCCGTGGTCTCGGTGTCGAGCCAGGCGATGCGCTCCCCCGGCGGGCCGACGACGCGGCCGATCCGGGCGGCGGCCTCCAGCGGGAGACGGCCGTGCACGTGATCGACCGGCCACGCGCGGCGGCGCACCTCGAAAGCCGGTGGGGCAGCGGGGCGGAGGCGGGAGATCGCGGGGAG
The DNA here is from genome assembly GCA_031459765.1 of Armatimonadota bacterium. Lineage (NCBI taxonomy): Bacteria > Bacillati > Candidatus Sysuimicrobiota > Candidatus Sysuimicrobiia > Candidatus Sysuimicrobiales > Candidatus Kaftiobacteriaceae > Candidatus Kaftiobacterium > Candidatus Kaftiobacterium secundum. The sequence goes on from JAVKHY010000012.1 coordinate 25,270, forward strand.
GGCCACGGTCATTCCCCGGCGGCGGCCGTCGCGGGCCTACGGGAGGCGCGCAGGATCTCCACGGCGTCGGCCTTGCCGGTATCGCCCACTTCGAGGACCGGCCCCACACAGGAGGGGCACCCGCGGTCGCAGGCGCAACCGTCGACGAGCTCGATCGCCGCGCGCACCAGCTCGTCGTGCAGGCGGAACATCCGCTCGGCGAGGCCCACCCCGCCGGGGACGCGCTCATAGAGGTAGATCGTGGGATGACCGGTGTGCGGGGAGCGGATCTCGTAGACCCGGCCGAGGTCGTTCGGGTCGGCCATCAGATACAGCGGCGCGATGTTCAACAACGCGTGGGAGAGGGCGGCCAGCGCCCCCTGCAGGCGCGGATTGGCCCATCCTCCGGCGAGCGCCGGCGGCAGCACCCACCAGGCGGCGGTGGTGTGCATCGTCGTCTCGGGGAGGGCGATCCGGCCCCAGCCGATGTTCTCCTGGGTGAAGAGTTTGAGCTTCTTGAAGATCGTCGGCCGGAAGGTCACCGCCACGTCGCCGTGGGCCCGCGGCAGCAGGTCGCGGACGGCGCCGTCCTCCCGCAGGACGTGGATACCGACGGCGATCTCGGCGTCGGTGTAGTAGTCCACGTCCACCTGTTTGACGTGCGCCCGGCGCTGTTCCCAGTCCAGCCGCTCCACGTGATACTGCCGGCCGAGGTGGAGGTAGATGGCATCCTCGTGCACCAGGGCCGGCGCCGAGGCCAGATCCACCTCGCCGACGACCTCGGGTTTCGGCGCGGTTTCGTCGATAATGACGACGTTCTCGGTGGAGGCCGAGCGCAGGCTCACCTCCTCGGCGGGGAAGCGCTCGGCGATGTAGTGCCAGCGCCGTCCGTCGCAGTGCACGATCTTCTGCGCGGCCAGGGCCTGCAGGATTCCGACCGGGGGCTCCGCGCCGTAGGGTTCGTCCACCCCCAGGGGCAGTTCGAAGGCGGCGCACTTCAGGTGACTGGTCAGCACCAGCGGGTTGTCGGGGTTGATCAGCGCCTGCTCCGGCGAGTGCTCGAAGAAGTACTCGGGGTGGCGCACGATGTACTGGTCGAGGGGATCGCTCGTGGCCACCAGGAACGCCGCGGACAGGTCGCGGCCCCGTCCGGCCCGGCCCATCTGCTGCCAGGTCGAGGCGATCGTGCCGGGGTAGCCGGCCAGGATGGCCGCGCCGAGCTGGCCGATGTCGATCCCCAGCTCCAGCGCGTTGGTCGCCGCCACGACCTGGACCGTACCCTCCCGCAGTCCCCGTTCGATGGCCCGCCGCTCGCCGGGGAGGTAGCCGGCGCGGTAGCCCTGGATCGCGTCGGGGTCGCGGCCGTGGTCGCGGGCCAAATCCTTCAGGTACGTCGTGAGCAGTTCCGCGGCGAGGCGGCTGCGGCCGAAGACGATGGTCGGGATGCCGCCGTGGATCAGGTCGGCGGCCAGGTCCCGCACTTCCATCAGGGTGTCGCGGCGGATGCCGAGTTCGCGGTTCACCAGCGGCGGGTTGATGAAGGCGATGACCTTCTCGCCGCCGGGGGCGCCGGTCCGGTCGATGAGGGTGACCGGCGCGCCGATGAGACGCTCGGCGTGCTCCCGCGGGTTGCCGATCGTGGCGCTGGTGCCGATGAACTGGGGGCGGCTGCCGTAGAAGGCGCAGATCCGCCGCAGCCGGCGCAGCACGTTGGCCACATGGCTGCCGAAGACGCCGCGGTACTGGTGCAGCTCGTCGATCACGACGTAGCGCAGGTTCTCGAACAGCCGCAGCCACTTGGTGTGGTGGGGCAGGATCGCGGTGTGCAACATGTCGGGATTGGTGACCACGATGTGGCCGGCGGCGCGGATGGCGCGGCGCGCCGAGGCCGGGGTGTCGCCGTCGTAGGTGAAGGTCTTGATCTCCCGGCCCAGCAGGCCCACCAGCCCCTGCAGCTCGTCCACCTGGTCGGCGGAGAGCGCCTTGGTCGGGAAGAGGTAGAGCGCGCGCGTCTCGGGCTCGCGCAGGATGCGCTCCAGGACCGGGAGGTTGTAGCACAGCGTCTTGCCGCTGGCGGTGGGCGTGACAACGGCGATGTGGGCCCCGCCGCGCACCGCGTCGTAGGCCTCGCCCTGGTGCGCGTAGAGCTGCTCGATCCCCCGACGGCGGAGGGCGGAGACCAGCGCCGGGTCTAGGCCCTCCGGGAACGGGACGTACCGCGGCGGCCGGGCGGGGATCTCCCGCCAGGCGGCGATCCGGGACGAGCGATGGGGATCGTGGAAGAGGCGGTCGAGGATCTGACGCAGGGTCACCGGCGCCCTCCAAAGTGGTAGGCAGATTGGTCGAACTGGTGTTCGCTATGGCCTGCGGGATTCCTGCCGGGAAGTAGGGCGGGGTGCCCTCCGTCGAAGGCGGCGAAGGGCACCCCGCAGCTTTCCAGCAGCCGGTCGCGCCGGCGCGGTCACTCCAGCGGTGCGACGCGCTGCGGGTCGAGCCCGTGCCCCAGCACGCCGTACCGCTGCCGGGTGGCCGGATCGATGACCCGCACGTTGTCCAGATACAGGCGGGGCGTCTTCCAGAGCAGTCCGAGCGCGGTGAGGTACGGGAGTTCGTGGTAGCGGTCCGGCCAGAGGTGCTTGATCAGCCGCCGCACGTGGGGGAGGAAGCGCGCGCTCATCGCCGGGAAGACGTGGTGCTCGGTGTGGTGGCTGAAGTTCGAGAAGAGGATGTTGAGCAGCTTCGGCATCTGCAGGGAGAGCGAGCCGGCCAGCGGGTCGTCCTCCTCCAGCAGGGGGTTGAGGAGGTGGTTCGTGGCGATCATGGACATGACGATGAAGTTGTTCACCAGCAGCGGGATGACGAAGGCGTAGGCGAAGCGATCCCAGCCCAGCAGCCAGGCCAGCAGGGCCCAGAAGGCCATGCCGAAGGCGGTCTCCACCACGACCCGTGCCTTGATCGGACGCGGGTAGCGGTCGGCCAGCGTCCGGCGCAGCGAGGTCAGGCTGTGCACGGTGAACCAGGCGCTGAGCAGGACGAAGAAGAAGACGCTGCGCACCGGCACGATGCGGTGAAGCAGCCGCAGCCCCGGCCGCCGCAGGTATTCGTCGAAAGTGCTGTAGGCGTCCGGATCCTTGTCGTGGATCTGGGTGTGTCCGTGGTGTTCCAGGTTGTGCCACAGCCGCCACATCATCGGCGAGACGGTGACGGGAAGGAAGCAGAGGCCGGCCAGCAGGTCGCGCAGCCAGGGCCGCCGGATGATCGCGCCGTGCACGATCTCGTGGCCCAGCAGCTCCAGCGCGCTGAAGGCGATGCCGATGCCGATGGCGATGGCCAGCGCCAGGTAGACCGGCATCCGGAGGAAGGCCACGGCGGCGATCCCGGCAATGGCGGCGGAGCCGTAGACGATCATCCACAGCGCGCGCTGGGGGACGGGGTCGAAGACATACGCCGGCAGCCGCCGCCGCAGCTCGGCGACGTAGTAGCGATGCGGGTTCAGGGTCAGTCTGGGAATCGCGGGGATGTTCATCGCGTATAGAGGTCTCCTCTGCTCCAGGGTAGAGTCACGGTACCGGAAGCGTCCGGCCGTGCCAGTAGTGCCTGACAGACGCCGGTGCGTCCGGCGGTAAAGCCCTGCGCGGAGGCGGCCAGGTACAGCCGCCACAGGCGGTAGCGTCCCCTGCCGATCAGGGCCTCGGCGCGGTCCCGGTGCGCCTCCAGGTTCGCCAGCCACAGGCGCAAAGTCCGCGCGTAGTGCTCTCGCAGGTTTTCGACGTCCCGGACCTCAAACCCCACGGCTTCGGCCGCCCGGAGGCTTTCGCTGACGGGTTCGAGCTCCCCGTCCGGGAAGATGTGCGCCTGCATGAAGGATCTGCCCGGCCCGAAGCGCTTCCATACCGACGGCCGCGGCCGCCCCGTGATGCCGTGGTTCAGGAACAACCCGCCCGGGCGGAGCGCGTTCCAGGCGCAGCGGAAATACTCGGGCAAATGACGGCGTCCGACGTGCTCAAACATGCCGATGCTGACCAGCTTGTCAAAGGGCGGGTCGCGGACCTGGCGATAATCGCACACCCTGATCTCGGCGCGCTGCGTCAGTCCGGCGGCGGCCAGGCGCGCCTGGCCGTAGCGCGCCTGCGGCTCGCTGAGCGTGACGCCGACGGCCTGCACATGGTAGCGCTTTGCGGCGTAGAGCACCAGGCCGCCCCAGCCGCAGCCGATGTCCAGCAGGCGCTCGCCCGGCCGCAGGCGCAGCTTGCGGCAGATGTGCTCCAGTTTCGCCTCCTGCGCGGCATCCAGGGTCTCGGTCCCTGTGGGGAAGTAGGCGCAGGAGTAGACCATGCGGCGGTCCAGCCACAGGGCGAAGAAGTCGTTGCCGAGATCATAGTGGTGTCGCACGGCGACGGCGTCGCGGTGCTGGGAATGTCGCCGTCCCCGCAGGCGGGCCCTTGGGGGGATCGTTCCGGAGGCGGCGGTGTCCGGCAGCAGGCGCGCCATCGCCGCCGCCGCGAGCCAGTCCACGACGGGACGGGTGGAGGTCGCGTTCACCGCGGCGGCGACCGCGTCTTCCAGGCTGCCCTCGATCTCGAAATCCCCGCGGACGTAGGCTTCGCCGAGGGTCAGGTCCGTCGGGGGCAGGAGCATGCGCCGCAGCGCGCCGGGGTGGGCGAGGACCAGCGTGAAGCGGGCCTCCCTGCCCTCCGCCGGGTGGTCCGCCGGCAGCGTGGCGCCGGTCCACAGCCGCACGGGGAACTCCCGCGGCGCAAACAGGCGCCCCAGGATCTGCAGGGTCAGGCGGACTGCCCTCTCTTCCCCGACAACGGGTCGTGTCCTGCTCAGGGCCATCGCCCCATCCTTTCCGGTGACCCTTCCACTTCGCCCGCCATCCGGATTCTCCCGCCGGGGGTGAGGAAGCTTTTTTGTCTCGCTCCCCGGGGGCATGGGACCGGAGGGGAGCACCGTCGGGCGGCGAAGGACCGCCCTCGATGGACGACACCACCGGCGGCAGACAGACGATCACGCTCGGCCCCGGCGGACCGCGCATCGCCGCCCTCGGCGTCGGCACCTGGCCGTGGGGCGACCGCGTGTACTGGGGATTCGGGAAGGACTTCACCGCGGGCGACATCTACGAGGCCTTCGAGGCCAGCCTCCGGGCCGGGCTCACCTTCTTCGACACCGCCGAAGTGTACGCCGGCGGCCGCTCGGAGCGATTCCTCGGGGAGTGCATCCGCCGCACCCAGGCCTCCGTCGTCGTGGCCACGAAGTTCATGCCCTTCCCGTACCGCCTGACGGGTTCCTCGCTGCGCCAAGCGCTCCGGCGCAGCCTGACCCGGCTCGGTCTGCCCGCGGTGGACCTCTACCAGATGCACTGGCCGTTTCCGCCGGTGCCCGTCGAAACCTGGATGGCGGCGATGGCCGACGCCTACGAGGCGGGTCTGATCCGCGCGGTCGGCGTCTGCAACTATCCCGTGGGCCACCTGCGCCGGGCCCACGAGGCCCTGGCCCGCCGGGGAATTGCTCTGGCCAGCAACCAGGTGAAGCTGAGCCTGGTGGACCGCCGGCCGCTGCACAACGGCCTGCGGGAGACCTGCCGGGAGCTCGGCGTCACGCTCATCGCCTGGGGGCCGCTGGCCAAAGGCGCGCTCACGGGAAAGTACGGTCCCGATCGGCCTCCGCCCGGGCTGCGCGGGCGGCGCTACTCCCGGCAGTTCTTCCTGCGGCACGCGCCGCTTCTGCGGGTGCTGCGCGAGATTGCCCTGGCGCGCGGCAAAACCCAGGCGCAGGTGGCCCTGAACTGGTGCATCGCAAAGGGCGCCCTGCCGATCCCCGGGGCCAAGACAGGTGCGCAGGCCCGGGAGAACGCCGGCGCGCTGGGGTGGTCGCTCACCGCGGAGGAGATGGCCCTGCTGGACGGGGCGGAGGCGGACCCGCCCGGTTAGTCTTCGCCCGTCCGGCCCTCCGACGCGCGGCGGTGGAGGACGCCGGAGGCGTCCAGGTCGTTCCAGACCTCCTGGCGGAGGATCCGTTCCCCGCGCACCACGAAGCGGTCGATGTAGCGGACGCCCTCGAAGGGAACGCCGTGGAGGTTCTCGCCGTACAGCGTGCCCGTGGTGACGACGACCGCCGTCCCGTCCGGCCGCACGGCGACGTCCCAGGCGTCGTCGGCCTTTTTCGCCCACCGGTACCGCCGCGCCGCCCCGGCCGCCATCTCCGCGACCGAGGTGTACCGTCCGCCGGGAAACACCAGGACGGCCCCGGGGGCCAGATACCGCTGTGCCTCTTCCAGATGCCGCTCCTCGCACGCTTTCAGGTAGCGTCGGACCACTTCCAGCGGATCACGCATCCGGATCCTCCTCAGCCGCCGAGGTACGCCCGCCTGACCCGTTCGTCCCCGGCCAGGGCGGCGATGGCGCCTTCCAGGGCGATGCGGCCGTTCTCCAGGACGTAGCCGCGGTGCGCCACCGTGAAGGCCAGCTGCGCGTTCTGCTCCACGAGCAGGACGGTGGTGCCGGCGCGGTTCAGCTCGCGGATCGAGCGGGCCACTTCCCGGACGAGGACCGGGGCCAGCCCCAGGGAGGGTTCGTCGAAGAGGACGAGTTCCGGGGCCGACATCAGAGCCCGGCCGATGGCCAGCATCTGCTGCTCCCCGCCGGAGAGGCTGCCGGCGCGCTGTCCGCGGCGTTCCTGAAGCACGGGGAAGAGCGCGAACACCCGCGCCAGCGCGGGGGCGATGCCGCCTCCCCGCGTGTAGGCTCCCATCTCCAGATTCTCCTGCACGGTCATCTCGGCGAAGATCTGGCGGCCCTCCGGACAGTGGGCGATGCCGCCCCGGACGATGCGGTCGGGCGGCCAGCGCGTAATGTCCTGCCCCTTGAAGACGATTCGGCCCGCCCGCGGATGCAGCAGTCCCGAGATGGTCCGCAGGGTGGTGGTCTTGCCGGCGCCGTTGGCCCCGATGAGGGCGACGATCTCGCCCCGGCCGACCTGCAGGGAGATCTCCCGCAGGGCGGGGATCTTGCCGTAGTAGGTGGCCACCCCCTGGAGCTCAAGCATCGGGGCCCCCGCCCAGGTAGGTGGCGATGACCCTGGCATCGGTCCGGATCACCTCGGGCGGCCCTTCGGCCAGCTTCTCCCCGTGGTGCAGGACGACCAGCCGGTGGCAGTGGCGCATCAGGGTGTCCATATGGTGGTCCACCAGCAGGACGGTCACGCCCTGGGCCCGCGTCCGGTGGATGAGATCCATGCAGCGGTCCGCTTCGGCGCGATTCATGCCGGCGAAGGGTTCGTCCAGCAGCAGCAGGCGCGGTTCGGCCCCCAGGGCGACGGCGATCTCCAGGGTCCGCTGGTCGCCGTAGGAGAGGTCTTCGGCCGCCGTGTGCCGGACGGCTTCGAGGCCGGTAAAGGCGACGAGCTCGTCCACCCGGGCCTGCAGGGCGGTCTCCTCCGCGGCGGAGAGCCCGAGCAGGATGGGGCGCATCCCGCGGGGCAGCCGCCGGAAACACCCGAGGCGGATGTTGTCCTCGACGGTGAGGGTGGCGAACACCGTGGTGTTCTGGAAGGTGCGCACCAGCCCCCGCTGCGCCCGCTCGTAGGGCGGCCGGTGGGTGATGTCCTCGCCGCGGAAGCGGATCCGTCCGGCGGTGGGCGTCAGGAAGCCGGTGATCAGGTTGAAGGTCGTGGTCTTGCCCGCGCCGTTGGGGCCGACCAGGCCGAGGATCTCGCCGTCCTCGACGGCAAAGGACAGGTCGGCCACGGCGCGGAAACCGCCGAAGAACTTCGTCAGGTGCTCCACCTCCAGGATCGGCATCGCTCAGCGCCCCCGGCCGGCCGACCGGCGCAGGGCCCCCATCAGCCCCGTCGGGAGGAAGGCGATGGCCGCGATGAGGAAGGCGCCGAAGGCGATCTCCGCGGCCACCGGCGAGATGTTGCGCAGGGTATCGCGCACCACCGTGAGCAGCAGCGGGCCGACCACGGGACCGGCCGGGGTCCCCGCCCCGCCGATCATGTTCATCACGAACAAATTGAAGGAGTCCACGAACGTGAAGACCTCGGGACTGATGAAGGTGGCGTAGTGGGCGTACAGCGAGCCGGCCGCGCCGGCGATGGCGGTGCTGATGACGAAGGCCAGGACCTTGTACCGGTGGGTGGGAATCCCCACGGCCATCGCCAGCTGTTCCTCCTCGCGGATGGCGATGAGCGCGGCCCCCAGCCGGCCGCGGACCAGCCGGCCGCGCAGCCAGAGGACGCCCCCGGCGGCCCCGGCGACGAGGTAGTAGTAGTCCACCTTGGACCGGAAGGTGTTGAAGGTGTGCGCGCCCACCTGGGGCAGGCCGATGGTGGCGAAGGGGATGCCCGGCAGGCCCATCGGGCCGCGCGTCACCCCCACCAGACTGGTGAACAGCAGGGTCAGGATGATGCCGAAGATGAAGGTGACCAGCACGAAGTAGTGGTGCCGCAGGCGCAGCGACGGGTAGCCGATGAACAGTCCGGCGAGCCCCCCGGCCAGCGCCGCGGCGGCCAGAGCCAGGAGGAACGGGATCCGGTAGTGGAGGGCCAGCAGCGCCGAGGTGTAGGCCCCGATGCCCATGAAGCCGGCGTGCCCGAGGGAGAGGAGGCCGGCCGTGCCCATGAGGAGGTCCAGGCTGGCCACGAGGATGACGTTGATCGCGATGAGGATGAGCAGATGGCGCTGGGCGATCGTCGGGAAGACGAAGGGCGCGGCGGCGGCCGCGGCGAGAAGGAGGAGCCGCTTCACGGCGCCGCGGCGCCCCGCAGCCCCTGGGGACGCAGGAAGAGGACGAGGATCATCAGGATGAAGGCCACGAGGTCGCTGTACTCCGCCGCCACGTAGGCCGCGGTCAGGGTCTCGGCCAGCCCCACGATGAGGGCGCCCAGCAGCGCGCCCGAGATGCTCCCCATCCCCCCGAAGATGACGATGGCGAAGGATTTGAGAATGGCCAGCGCCCCGATGTGGGGGTCGAAGGCCCGCAGCGGAGAGACCAGCGCGCCCGCGCTTCCGGCCAGGGCCCCGGCCAGGGCGAAGGTCATGACGGCAATCCGGTCGGGGTTGATCCCGACCAGCGCCGCCGCGTCCCGGTTCTGGGACATGGCCCGGAGCGCCTTGCCCGGGCGCGTCCGCTGCAGGAAGAGCCAGACGGCCAGGATCAGCCCGGCCGTCACCAGGACAATGAAGAGCTGCTGGTGGGTGATCACCGCCCCGAGCACGACCGCTTTGCCGTCCCCGAAGGGCGAACGGATCAGGCGGTAGTCGGCCCCGAACACCCACAGGGCGATGTTCTGCAGGATGAGCAGGATGCCGAGGGCGGCGACGAAGGATGTGGCCCCTCCGGCCCGGCGCAGCGGGCGGTAGACGGCGAGGTGGTTCAGGACGGCGATCAGCGCCACCCCTACCATCGCCGCCGGGAGGGAGAGGAAATAGCTGAGCCCGGCCCGGTTGGTGATGTAGAAACTCACGTACGCCCCCAGCATGTACAGCGCCCCCTGGGCGAAGTCGGCGATCTGCATGACGCCGAAGATCAGGGTCAGCCCCAGCGCCATGAGCGCGTAGACGCTGCTGACGAAGGCCCCGTTGACGAGGTACTGGAGGAGGGTGACAAGCCCCATGCCTCTGGTGCGTTCGGTGTCCTGCGCGGCGCGTCCTTGCGGGAGGAGGGGGGCCGGCCGGCGTCCAACTCGGACACGCCAAGGGGACATGGATTGCTGTTCCACATGATGGGACGCAATGACGTCCGGGGGGAGGCAGGGGTATGGGGAGCGCAGGACGGAGAGCAGGGAGGCGCGCGGTGGGCCTGCTGGCCGCCGTGCTGATCCCGGCGCTGCTGGCGGCGCCGGGGGCGGGCGGGGCGGCGGTGGCCGACCGGGTGACCATCGGGTTCTTCCTTCCGCTGACCGGGGCGGCGGCGGCGGAGGGCAACGGTGTGCGCGAAGGCGCCGACCTGGCCGCGAAGCAGATCAACGACGCCGGAGGGATCAGCATCGGCGGCCGGCGCGTCCGGATCGAGCTCGTCTACGAAGACGACCGCTGCAGCCCCCAGGGCGCGACGGAGGCGGCGAACCGGCTCGTGGCGCGCCGCGTGGACTTCGTCGGCGGCAGTTTCTGCAGCTCCGCGGCGCTGGCCGCGCAGCCGATTTTCGCCCAGGCCCGTATTCCGCAGATCATCTACGCCTTCGCCACGGACCTGACGGGGGCGGCCCGGGAGAAGGCGGGAGCGGTCTATTCGGTCCGCCTCGGTCCGCAGGCCAAGATCGAGATGGCGCCGCTGGCCAAGTACGCCGTCCTGGCCAACAACCACCGGACCTTCTTCGCCATGGGGCAGAACACCGATTTCGGCCGGTCGATGGTCACCGAGTTCCGGGCCGTTCTGGAGAAGCTGGGCGGCCGGTTCGTGGCCGAGCCGGAGTACTTCAGCTTCGGGGCCACCGACTTCCGCACCATTCTCACCCGGGCCAAGGGGTCGGGTGCCCAGGCCCTGCTGGCCATCGGCCTCCTGGGCGAGATGATCGGGATCACCCTGCAGTACCGCGAACTGGGTCTCACCCAGGGGTTCTACGGCAGCGACCTGCTGGAGAACACGCCCTACATGGAAGCCGTGGGCGACCGGAATAAGGGGTTCTACTCCCCCTGGTTCTATGACGACGGCGTGGACGAGCGCCGGTTCCGCCGCTCCGAGCCGGAGCGGGAGCCGAAGACGATGGCGCTGGCCGTGCTCAAGGCCTTCGGCCGGCGGGCGACCCGGGACAACGGCTGGGGGTGGGGCACGGTGCACCTGGTCCGCCAGGCGATGGAGAAGGCCGGGACCACGAACAACATCGCGGCCGCGGAGAAGATCCTCTCCGGCGAGAAGTTCGTCCTGCCCTACGGGACCTACGGCTTCACCCGGTGCGGTCAGGCCGACATGCGGGCCGGCGTGGCGATGTATGAGGGCGGGTTCAAGAAGGTCCTCGTCACCGACCGCGACTACGCCAGCACGCCGCCCGTGGTCCTGACCACGGCGGATCTCTGCCCGCAGAAGTAGCGATGCGGCGCCGGGCCCCGGCGGGGCGAGGCAGTTCCACCCCGCGCTCCTTCCCCGCCGGGGGATCGGCGCGCGCCGCGGAGCGCACCCTGGACATCCTGCTGGCCTTTCTGCGCGAGGGCCGCGAGATGGGGATCTCCGAGCTGAGCCGGATTGTGCGGCTGCCGAAGGCCACGGTGCATCGGCTCGTCCAGGTTCTGGTCAGCCGGGGCTTCCTGGCGCGCGACCCGGCCACCGCAGGGTACCGTGTGGGGTTGACGCCCTTTCGACTGGGGAACCTCTTTCTGGCGCAGACCCACGTGCGCCAGGTCGCCCTGCCCGTGATCCACGAGCTCGCCCGTCGGACGGGAGAAACCGTGAACCTCAACGTGGTCGTGGACCGGCACCGGATCTGCATCGAGAAGGCGGAGAGTCCCCAGGACATCCGTCACGCCGTGGAACTGGGCCGCCCTCTGCCCCTGTATGCCGGCGCGTCGGGGAAGGTCCTCCTGGCCCACCTGCCCGAGGAGGAGATCGAGGCGGTGCTCGCTGCGGGGATCCACCGCTTCACGCCGCGGACGATCGTCGACCCGGCCCGCCTGCGGCGCAGCCTGGCCGAGATCCGGCGGCGCGGATATGCCGTGACGAGCGATGAGCGCGTGGCGGGGGCGTCCGCGGTGAGCGCGCCCATCCGCAACGGCGCAGGCCGCGTCGTGGCCGGGTTGACCATCTCGGGGCCGACCTACCGCTTCACGCCCGACCGGGTGCGAAGCTTCATCACCCTGGTCCGTGAGGGCGCCCGACAGATCTCTGCGGCCCTGGGCTACGGGCCGGCGGGTCTGCCCCGGGCGAGGGCGCGCTGATGGCCGCGGGGGCGATGACCCTCACCGAGAAGATCATCGCCCGCGCCGCGGGGCGCGACCGGGTGCGTCCGGGGGAGGAGGTCTGGGCGACGGTGGACCTGGCGGCGATGCACGACTCCTCCGGACCGCGGCGGATCGGAGAGACCCTGGCCCGTCTCGGCGGCCGGCTGTGGGATCCGCAGAAGATCGTCCTGGCCATCGACCACTTCGTCCCGGCCGCGAATCCCCGGCAGGCGGAGATCGTGACGGCGACACGCCGCTGGGCGCGGGAGCACCGGCTGCCCCACTTCTTCGACAGCGTGGGGGTGATGCACAACCTGTTGCTGGAGCAGGGTCTCGTCGGACCCGGCATGCTGGTCGTCGGCGCCGACTCTCACACCGTCACCGCGGGCGCCGCCGGCGCCCTGGCCGTCGGGGTCGGCGCCACCGAGCTGGCCACCGTGCTGGTCACGGGGCAGATCTGGCTCCGCGTGCCTCCGACGGTGCGCATCCGCTTCGAGGGGCCGCTGCCGGGCTACCTCACGGGGCGCGACATGGCCATGGAGGTCCTGCGGCGCCTGGGCGCCGACTTCGCCATCTACAAAGCGGTGGAGTTCGACGGCCCGGCGGTGGAAGGGCTGGACCTCGACGAGCGGGCGGTGCTTGCCAATCAGGCGATCGAGATGGGCGCCAAGAACGGCATCGTCCCCCCCAGGGGAGTGATCCTGGAGCAGCTGGAGTCCGCGGCGCGGGCGCAGGGACGGCCGGTGGCGGGCGACGAAGACGCGGTGCCCGAGCGCGAGTACCGGATCGCGATGACGGATAGCCCCCCGCTGGTGGCCGTCCCGCCCAACGTGGACCGTATCGTCCCCGCGGGCGACCTGGGCGGCATCGAGCTGGACCGGGTGTACATCGGGTCCTGCGTCGGCGGCAAGGCCGCCGACCTGCGCGCCGCGGCGCGCGTGCTGCAGGGACGGAAGGCGCGGATCCCGCTGCAGATCGCCCCGGCCACCCTGCGCGTGGTGCGGGAGACGCTGCAGGACGGTACCCTGCAGACGCTGCTCGAAGCCGGCGCCATCCTGCAGGCCCCGGGCTGCGGGGCATGCGCCGGATTGCACTCCGGGCTGCTCGGCCCCCGGGAGCGGTGCCTGAGCACGGTGACCCGCAACTTCCCGGGGCGCATGGGCGATCGCAGCGCGGAGATCTACCTGGCCTCGCCCCTGACCGCGGCGGCCTCGGCCGCAACCGGGCGCATCACCGATCCGAGGGAGCTCCTGTGAGCGGCGTCTACGAGGGACAGGCCTGGGTCTTCGGCGACCACGTCAGTACCGATCAGATTCTGCCCGGCGCGTTCCTGGACCGTCCGATGGAGGAGGTGGGCAGCGTGGCCATGGCCGGCCTGGATCCGTCCTTTGCCCGGCGAGTGCGACCGGGCGACTTCGTGGTCGCGGGGCTCAACTTCGGGTGCGGCAGCAGCCGGGAGGCGGCGGTGATGGCGCTCAAGCAGGTCGGGGTCGCCGCGGTCGTGGCCCGGTCCTTCGGCCGCATCTTCTTCCGCAACGCGATCAACAACGGCCTCCCCGCGGCGATCGTCCCGGAGACGTCGGGGATCCGCGGGGGGGACCGCCTGCGACTGGACCTGGCCGGGGGCACCCTGACCAACCTGCGCAGCGGACAGACGCTCCCCCTGCAGAGTCTTGCCGGGATCTCGCGGGAGATCCTGGAGGCCGGCGGCATCGTGCCCTACACCCTGCGCCGGCTGGGGCTCCCCCGATGACCGGGCCCGCGCTGCGGGAGCGGCTGTCGCGGCCGGAGATCCTGGTCGCCCCCGGCGTGCACGACGCCCTCGCCGCCAGGATCGCCGAGCGGGCGGGTTTCGAAGCCCTGTACTTCACCGGGGCCGGGTTCGCCTACACCCACCTGGGCATGCCCGACCTGGGACTGGTCAGCCTGAGCGAGACGGTGGCGCGGGTGGCGGCGATTGCGGACGCGACGCGCCTGCCCCTCATCGCCGACGGCGACACCGGGTACGGCAACGCGCTGAACGTCGGCCGGACGGTGCGGGAGTTTGAGCGGGCGGGGGCGGCGGCGATCCAGCTGGAGGACCAGACCTTTCCCAAGCGCTGCGGCCACCTCGCCGGCAAGACCGTGATCCGGACGGAGGAGATGGTGGGGAAGATCAAGGCCGCGGTGGACGCGCGGCGCGAGGGCATCCTGGTCATCGGCCGCACCGACGCGCGGGCCGTGGAGGGATTCGACGCCGCGCTGGAGCGCGCGCTGCGCTACAAGGAGGCCGGGGCGGACATCCTCTTCGTCGAGGCTCCGGAGAGCCGCGCGGAGCTGGAACGCCTGGCGCGGGCCCTGCCGCCTCCGGCGATGGCCAACATGGTGGAGGGCGGCGCCACCCCCCTGCTGTCGGCGCGGGAGCTGGAGGCGATGGGCTACCGGCTGGTGATCTTTCCCGGCGCGGCGGTCCGGGCCGCCGCGGCGGCCATGGTGCGGGTGATGGCCGTGCTGCGCCAGCAGGGCACCACGGAGCCCCTGCGGGAGTCGATGCTCTCGTTCGCGGAGCTGAACGATCTCCTCGGCCTGCCCGAGTTCCAGCGGCGCGAGGAGCGCTACCTCAAGGATCTCTAGCGGAGGCGGGGCGATGGCGCGATACGATCTGGCGGTGCTCAACGGCACGGCGGTCATCCCCTACACCGGCGCGGTGCGCTGCGACATCGGCGTCCGGGAGGGGAAGATCGCCGCCCTGGCCGAGGCGATCGATCCGGCGCAGGCGGCGGAGGTCGTGGACGCCCGGGGCAGGCTCGTCTTCCCGGGCGCGGTGGACTCCCACTTCCACCTGGGCATCTACCGCTCGATGGCCGAGGACGCCGCTTCGGAGACCCGCTCGGCGCTGGCCGGCGGGGTGACCACAGTGATCAGCTACTTCCGCACCGGGCAGCACTACCTCAACAAGAGCGGCCCCTACCGCGAGATCTTCCCGGAGGTGCTGGCCCTGACGGAGGGCCGCGCCCACACCGACTACGGGTTCCACATCGCGATCATGACCGGCCAGCAGCTGGAGGAGGTGGACTGGCTGGTCCGCGCCCAGGGCGTGGCCTCCTTCAAGTACTACATGTTCTACAAGGGCCTCAACCTCACCGCGGACAGCACGCGCGGCAGCGAGTACACCATGGCCGACAGCTACGACCTCGGCCACCTCTACCTCTTCATGGCCCAGGTCGCCGCCGCGGCGCAGCGCTACGGCCGCGCCGGACGGATCTCGCTGTCGCTGCACTGCGAGCACGCCGAACTGATCCGCGTCTTCATCGAACAGGTGAAGCAGTCGGGCCTCACCGGCCTCGAGGCCTACCATCGGGCGCGGCCCCCGCTCACCGAGCGGCTGTCGATGGCGGAGGCGGTGATCCTCGCCGACGCCCTGCGCTGTCCGGTGAACCTGCTGCACCTGAGCAGCCGGGAGGCGATCACCGCGGCCTCCGAGGCGAAGCGCGAGTATCCCCATCTGGACATCCGCCTGGAGACGACGCTGCACCACCTGGCGCTGACCTACGCCACGGCCGGCGGGATGATCGGCAAGGTCAACCCGCCGATCCGCACCGAGGACGACCGCCAGGCGCTGTGGGCGGCGGTCCTCGACGGCCGCATCGACACCGTGGTCAGCGACCACGCCTGCTGCTTCGAGGAGCAGAAGGGCGAGGACCTCTGGAGGGCGCTGCCCGGGTTCGGCGGGACGGCGCTGCTGTATCCCTATCTGATCTCCGAGGGCCATCACCGGCGGGGCCTGCCCCTGACGCGGATCGCCGAACTGGCCAGCGCCAACTCGGCCCGGGCCTTCGCCCTCTACCCACGCAAGGGAACAATCGCGCCGGGCAGCGACGCCGACCTGACGGTGATCGACCCGGACCGCGAACACACGGTGACGCCGGAGGTGCTGCTCTCCGCCCAGGACTTCACGCCCTTCGCCGGGATGCGGGTCCGGGGCTGGCCCACGCACACCATCCTGCGGGGCCGGGTGGTGTACGCGGACGGCAAGGTCGCCGCACCACCCCGCGGTCGCTACCTGCGGCGGCCTGTAGGACTGCACGACCAGCAGCCCGCCCCGACACGGTGAAAGCCGACAGCGACCGGACGGGGCGGCGGTGAACCGCCCGTTGCGGCTGTTCGCCCCGCGCGCCTTCCCTCTGGACTCCCCGCTATGACGCGGGCGGTTCGTCCCGCAGCAGGGCGTCGATCAGGTTCTGCTTGGAAAAGTGGCCGGAGGTCGCGAGCGGCCACCAGGTCTCCTCGCCCAGCAACTCCTGCCGGATCCGGGTCGGCTTCATCCCCCGGGCCGCCCGCGCCCGCGCCTCGTCGCGCAGGCGCTCCATGAAGTCGAGTTTCCGCTGCAGAGCCGCGCGTCCGTCCTCGACCACCTTTCCGCCGGCGCAGAACAGCGTCGTCACCGGCAGCGCCAGCACCCGGCGCAGCGAGGCGATGGTCTGGTGCGGGTTCTCGTCGAGGCGCATCACCTTCACGTAGGGACTGAGGAAGAGGTCGCCGGCGAACAGCCATCCGGTCCGTTCGTCAAAGAGACTGATGTGGTCGGCGCTGTGCCCGGGCGTGTGAACTACGCGGAAGTAATGATGCTTCGTGCGGACCTCCTCCCCCAGCGGCGCCGCGGTGGAGGGGGGCTGCCGTCCCCACACCAGCCGCTGGTACGGCCGCTGGTCCGGGGGGCGGGCGAGGAGGTCGAGGGCACGGGGATGGGCCAGCGGCGTGAGGCCCCGGGCCTGCAGCACGGGGTTGGCGCCGGCGTGGTCTTCGTGGGCGTGGGTCAGCACAACCTGCCGGACCTCCAGGTCGGCAAGGACGCGGGTCAGTTCTCCCGCGGTGGCCGGCGGCCCGTCGTCCACCAGCAACCCGTCCAGGAAGTAGGCGCAGGCGGTGTACAGCGGACGGCCCAGGACGGTGCGGGCCATGGCCAGCTGGGTCACCTCGCCGAACCGGCGGAGGCGAATCATCCCGTCGTCTCCTCCGACGCCACCTTCCGCGAGGGCTCCTTCGGGTTTCGTGCCCCTGCTCTACTGGTAGGCCATGACCAGAATCGTCCGTTCGCGCGGGAGCGTCGCCGACGTCAACGTCACCGTGTGGCCGACGCGCTGCACGTTGGGTTTGCCGGCCAGGAACGGCTGCTCATCCGAGCCCGGCCACTGCGGCCGCGCCGCGGTCTTGTAGTGCATCGGGATGACCACGCGTGGGTTGAGCTGATCCGTGATCCGCGTCGCCTCCGCCGCGCCGATGGTGAAGGGCGCGCCGCCCACGGGGATGAGCAGGACGTCGATGCGGCCCAGGGCGCGGAGCTGCCCCTCGGTGAGCTGGGCCTGGCCGAGATCTCCCAGGTGGGCAATCCGGAGGCCGGCGACCTCGAGGACGAAGATGGTGTTGAATCCGCGGCCGGTGGTCCCGCCCGCGTCGTCGTGGAAGGCGGGCACGCTGTAGATCAGAACGTCGCCGGCGCGCTCGCGGATGGTATTCCACCCCGGGGGGTTCGTGGTCAGCCCGCGGAACACCCTCGCCTTCCCCCCGATGAGACCGGCGTTGTTGTGGTCGCCGTGTTCGTGCGTGATCAGGACGGCGTCGGCCTCCACGCCGGAGGGCATGGGAAGGCCGATGGTTCCGAAGGGATCGATGGCGACGCGGGTCCCGCCGCCGGTGGTGAGCAGGAAGAAGGACTGCCCATAGTAGCGCAGGGTGACCGCATCCGCGGCGGCGGCACCGGCGCCGGCGCCCAGGGTGACGAGGGCCGCGGCCATCAACCAGGTCAGGCGCAGCATGTGGTCCACCTCCCGAGTCGGGGACACTTGTGTTTTTCAACCGCCCGAAGGGGCCGGTTTCTTCCGGCGTTCGTCGGCGCCGCGCGCCAGCAGCGAGGCGATCCGCAGCGCCCGGGCCATGGGGCGCGGGTCGGCGACCCCCCGACCGGCGATGTCAAAGGCGGTGCCGTGGGAGGGGGTGGTCAGCACAAAGGACAGTCCCACGCCGACGCTGACCCCCATCTCGAACCCGAGGAGTTTCGTCGCGATCTGGGCCTGATCGTGGTACATGGAAACGACGACGTCGAACCGGCCGGCGCGCGCCAGGCGGAAGACGTGGTCGGCGGGAATCGGCCCCATGGCGTTGATCCCCTCGGTGATCGCGGCCACGACCGCGGGCGTGATCGCGTGTTCCTCCTCATCGCCGATCAGGCCGCCCTCGCCGGCGTGGGGATTGAGCGCGGCCACGCCGATCCGCAGCTCTCGGCCCCCGGCCCGGGTGGCGACGCGGTGCGCCAGGCGGATGGCGCGCAGGACCCGCTCCCGGGTGATCTGCGGGGCGACCTCCCGCAGCGGGATGTGCGAGGTTGCGCGGGCCACCCACAGCAGCCGGCCCGAGTCGGGCGCCGCCGGGTGGGGGATGACGTTCATCTCGTCGTACTCCTCCACCCCCGCCAGGCGGGCCACGAATTCGTACTCGTCGCGCACGGCGTGGCCGGCGCGGATGAGCGCCTGCTTGTTCAGCGGCGCGAAGACCACAGCGTCCACTGCGCCCCGGAGGGCCAGCCGCACCGCGGTCTCCATCCATCGTCCGGCCGCCCGGCCCGCGGCGGGGCTCATCTCGCCGATCGTCCAGGTCCGGTCGTCGGCGGGGACGTCGAGGAAGGGCACCCCGTCTGCGGTCACCGGCTCCGGCGCCACCGCGGGGCGCGGCGGGAGCGGCAGGCGGGCCACGCCCCGGGCCTGCTCCCACACCCGGGCGTCTCCCACAAGGAGGAGGGCGTCTTCCGGCGGGTCGGCCAGGGCTTTCGCCAGGACCTCCGGCCCGATGCCGGTGGGATCCCCGATGACCGCGGCCAGTCTGACCATCGTCGCCCTCCTGCTGGACGCCTCATCAACCCCGGTGGAGGAGTCGCCGCGGGCAAGAAGTATATTGTATACCAATTCCCGCACTCCACGGCCCGGCCTGGCCGAGGTGCACGCATGGGTGTGACCGAACAACTGGCCCGCTTCGCCCTGGAGACGAGGCCCATCCCCGACGACGTTCGAGAGCTGGCCACCAACCACCTCGTGGACGGGATCGCCGTGATGCTGGCCGGAGCGGCGGAAGAGAGCGGCCGGCTGGTCCGCGCCCACCTGCGGGAGATCGCCGGAGCGGCGCAGGCCACGGTGCTGGGAAGCCGGCTGCGCGCCCCGCTGCAGCTGGCGGCGTGGGCCAACGGCACGGCCGGCCACGCCATGGACTACGACGACACGCAACTGGCCACCGACCCGCAGAGCGTCTACGGGCTGCTGACCCATCCCACCGTCCCGGTCCTCGCCGCCGCGCTGGCCGCCGCCGAGGGGGCCGGCGCCTCAGGCGCGGCGTTGCTCGACGCCTACATCGTCGGTGTCGAAGTGGCCTGCCGCATCGCCGATGCCGTCCACCCCCGCCACTACCGGGACGGCTTCCACTCCACGGCGACGATGGGCGGCTTCGGCGCCGCGGCGGCCGCGGCGCGGATTTTCGGCTGCGACCTGGATGCGACGCTGCGGGCCTTCGGGCTGGCGGCCAGCATGAGCGCGGGGCTGCGGGAGAACTTCGGCACGATGACCAAGCCCTTTCACGCCGGGCGGGCCGCGGAGAACGGGCTGTTTGCCGTGCTCCTGGCGCGGCGCGGCTGGACCGCGGCGAAGAACATCCTGGAGGCGCCGCGGGGGTTCTACAGCGCCGCCGCCGGCGGCTACGATCCGGCGAGGATCGAGGGCAAACTCGGCGCGCCCTACTTCTTCATCCACCCCGGGATCTCCATCAAGCCCTATCCCTCCGGGTCCCTGTCCCATCCGGCGCAGGATGTGTTGCTGGACCTGGTCCGGGAGCACGACATCAGGCCCGAGCAGGTGGAGCGGATCGACGTGGGCGTGAACTCCCACGTGCCCAACGCCCTGATCCACACCCGGCCGACCACGGCGCTGGAGGGGAAGTTCAGCTTGCAGTTCCAGATGGCCATCGGCGTCCTGGAGCGGCGCGCCGGCATCGCCCAGTTCGTGGACGCCAAGGTCCAGGACCCGCGGACGCGGGCGCTGATGGAGCGCGTGCACGTCTATGTGGATCCGGAGATCGAGGCCCTGGGCTACAACGAGATGCGCATGAAGGTGCGGATCACGCTGCGCGACGGGCGCACGCTGGCCGGCTACGCCGACAAGGCGAAGGGGCACCCGCGCAAGCCGATGACCCGCGACGACCTGCGGGAGAAGTTCCTGGACTGCGCCACGCTGGTCATGCCGACGGAGACGGCGGAGTCCGCCCTGGTCCACCTCTGGGCGATCCGGGAGATCGAGCGGGTCGCCGACCTGATGCCGATGCTCACGGGGACCGCGCCGTGAGGCGCTACCGCCTCGCCGTCATCCCCGGGGACGGGATCGGCCGGGAGGTCATTCCGGAAGGGCTGAAGGTGCTGCACGCGGCGGGACGGCGGTTCGGCTTCACGATGGAAGCCGAGGAGTTCCCCTGGGGGTGCGAGTACTACCTGCGGCACGGCGTGATGATGCCCACCGACGGCCTGGTCCGGCTGCGCGACCACGATGCGATCTACCTCGGGGCGATCGGGGATCCCCGGGTCCCCGATCACGTCTCGCTGTGGGGCCTGCTGCTCCGCATCCGCAAAGCCTTCGACCAGTACGCCAACGTCCGGCCGATCCGCCTGCTGGAGGGCATTCCCTCGCCGCTGGCCGGGCGCGCGCCCTCCGACGTGGACATCCTGTTCGTACGGGAGAACACCGAGGGCGAGTACGCCGGCGTGGGCGGGCGGGTGCACCAGGGGACGCCCGACGAGGTGGCGCTGCAGACGAGCGTCTTCACCCGGCGCGGCACGGAGCGGATCCTGCGCTACGCCTTCGAGCTGGCCCGGAGCCGACGCCGCCGGCTGGCCCACATCACGAAGTCGAACGCCCTGCAGTACACCGCGGTGCTGTGGGACGAGGTGGCCGAGGTCGTGGCCCGCGACTACCCCGACGTCCAGGTCTGGAAGCTGCACGTGGACGCCGCCGCCTACCAGATGGTCCTGCACCCGGAGCGGTTCGACGTCATGGTCGGCTCCAATCTCTTCGCCGACATCCTCACCGACCTCGGCGCGGCGTTGCAGGGGAGCCTGGGGCTGGCGGCCAGCGCCAACCTGGACCCGACGCGTCGCCACCCCTCGATGTTCGAGCCGGTCCACGGGTCGGCGCCGGACATCGCCGGGAAGAACATCGCCAACCCCATGGCGGCGATCTGGACGGCGTCGCTGATGCTGGAGCACCTGGGCGAGGGCGAGGCCGCGGGCGCGGTCTTCGAGGCCCTGCGGCGGGTCGTGCGCCAGGGCGAGTTCCGCACCCCGGACCTGGGCGGACGGCACACGACCCAGGCGGTCGGAAACGCCGTAGTGGAGGCCCTGGGCGCATGACCGACCTGCTCTTGACCGAGAACCTGCCGGCCCGCGAACTGGTCTTCCGCAAGCTGCGCGAGGCGATCCTCAGCGGCCGGTTCCAGCCCGGGCAGCGCCTGCGCGAGCGGGAACTCGTGGGCCGGATGGGGGTCAGCCGCACCCCGATCCGCGAGGCGCTGCGCAAGCTGGAACTGGAGGGGCTGGTCACCACCGTCCCCTACCGGGGGCCCGTCGTGACCCGGCCGACCCTGGACAGCGCCCGGGAACTCTACGAGACGCGCGCCGCGCTGGAGGGCCAGGCCACGGCCCTCTTCACCCTGCGCGCCGACGAGGAGGCCGTAGAGCGCCTGCGGAGGTGCATCAGGGACGCGGAACGCGCCCTGCAGCGGCGGCGTCCCGAGGGAATCCTGGCCGCCAACAACGCCTTCCACGACACGATTGCCGCCGGCTGCGGGAACGGGCTGCTGCAGGGGCTGATCGCCAACCTGCGCGACCGCATCGTCCTGCTCCGGGTGGAGTCGCTGTCCTATCCGGGCCGGCGCTCCCGCTCCATCAGCGAGCACAAAGCCATCGTCCGGATGATCGAGCGCCGGGACGCGCCGGGTGCCCGGGCGCTGGTGGAGGAGCACATCATGCACGCCTGGCGGGCGGCCCGGGCGCAGCTCCTCCTGCAGGGGCGCAGCCGCGGGAGGAACGGATGAACGGGGGAGGGCGGCGGTGAACCTGGCCGCGATGGCCCCGACGGCGCGGCGGATGATGGAACAGGTGCTGGCCGTCCGCCCCGGAGAGCGCCTGGTGATCGTCACCGACTTCGAACGGCCGCGCTCCATCACCGAGCTGCTCACGGCCACGGCGACCCTGTACGGGCTGCAGACGGTGGTGGTGGCCATGCCGGCCCGCGAGATGGGCGGGGAGGAGCCGCCGCCGGCCGTGGCCGCGGCGATGCGCGAGGCCGACTGCATCATCGTCCAGACCTCCCACTCCATGACCCACACCAACGCCGAACGCGAGGCGCTGCGGGCGGGGGCCCGGGTCTGCAACATCCGCGAGGTGGACGAGGAGATGATGGTGCGCGGCGGGATGACCGCGGACTACGAGGAGGTGGACCGCATCACCCGCCGGGGCGTCACCCTGCTGGGCGCGGCGACGCGGGCCCGCCTCACCACGCCGGAGGGGACCGATCTCACGCTGGACCTCACCGGCCGCCCGGCCTTCGCCCTCTCCGGGTTCGCCCGCGAGCCGGGACAGTTCTCCGGCCTGCCGGACGGCGAGGCGGCCATCGCGCCCGTGGAGGGGCGCACCGAGGGCGTACTGGTCAACCCGTACCTGATCGAAAAGATCGGCCAGGTGACCGAGCCGTTCCGGCTGGAGGTCCGCGCCGGCGAGATTGTCCGGGTGGAGGGCGGAGCGCAGGCCCAGGCGCTGGCGGCCATCCTGGCGCGCAAGGATCCGGGCGCGCGCAACTTCGCCGCGGAACTGGCCCTGGGGACCAATCCAGCCTGCCGCCTGATCCCCAAGTCGCGGGAGATCAAGAAGCGCCTGGGGCAGGCCCACGTGGCGCTGGGCGACAACCTCAGCCTGGCCGGGGTGGTGGAGAGCGCGGTGCATCTGGACATCATCCTGCTGCGTCCCACGCTGATGCTGGACGACCGCCTCGTGCTCGACAACGGAGATCCGCTGTTCGCGAGGGAGGCACCGTAGACCGCCCACAGTGAAGGGGGGAGCGTCATGAGGGGACAGGCACGGATCGCGGGGCTCATCCTGTTGATGGTTCTGGCGGCGGGGACCGTCGCCGTCGGCCAGGGGTCCTATCCGACCAAACCGATCACGCTGGTCACCCACAGCAGCCCCGGAGCGGGAGGAGACATCTTCCTCCGCAACCTGGCCAAGTACCTGGAGGGCATTGTCCCCGTGCCGATCGTCGTCGAGAACCGCAGCGGCGGCTCGTCGGCCCGGGCGGTGACCTACGTCGCCACCAGTCCGAAGGACGGCTACGTCCTCTACGGCAGCACGCCGACCTTCCTGCAGACACCCATCCTGACCAAGACCCCCCACACCTTCCTCGACCTGCAGCCCGTGGCCAACGTGTTCTTTGACCCGATGATCCTTTACGTCAAAACCGACTCGCCGTGGAAGACGTTGACCGACATCGTGAACGCGGCGAAGCAGCGGCCCGGCACCGTCCGCTTCGGCGCGGCCACGCCCGGGTCGGTGGAGCACATGATCGCCCACCAGCTCCAGAAGGTGGCCAAGGTCCAGGTCCAGCCGGTCACCTTCGAGGGCGGCGGCGACCTCCTGCTCGCCGTGCTGGGCGGTCACGTCGACCTGGGGGTGGGCGAGTACGCGGAGGTCGCCTCCCAGGTGCAGGCGGGTCAGGTGCGGGTGGTCAACTCCTTCACCGAGAACCGCCTGCCGGGCACGACGATCCCCACGGCGAAGGAACTCGGGGTGAACATCGTCGTGACCAAGTTCCGGGGCCTCCTCGGACCCAAGGGGATGGATCCGGCGGCGATCGCCTTCTGGGAAGATGCGATCAAGCGGGTCCTGGCCCGGCCGGCCTACCGGGCCTACTACACCTCCGTGTACCTGCTCCCGGCGTACATGGACCACGTCCAGTATAACCTCTACCTCCACCGGATGAACCAGGAGCTGCGGCGCTACATGAAGGAGATCGGCGTCATCCAGTAGGAGGCGGCGATGCGGCGGGCGGATCTGGCGATCGGAGTGGGGCTGCTCCTCTTCAGCCTCTTCTACGCGCAGCAGTCGTTCCTGATCCGCCGCGGCTTCGCCTCCGATCGCCTGGGCCCCGCGTTCTTCCCACGCCTGCTGGCCCTGGCATTGGGGATCCTGGCCGTGCTCCTCATCGTGCGGGCGCTGGCGGGACGCTCCGATCCGTCCCGCCCGCCCGCCATCCGCATCGGGGTCTTCGCCGGCGTCCTGGCCCTGGTGGTCGTCTACGCCCTCCTGATGCCCCGGGCCGGGTTCCTGATCGCCACCCCGCTGCTGCTCGGCTCCGTCATCCGGATCCTCGGCCTGCGGGACTGGACGACGCTGATCGGCACGGCCCTGGGGATCACGGCCGTGCTCTACCTGGTCTTCGGGCGGGCCCTGCACGTGCTGCTGCCGATGGGCCCGCTGCGCTAGCGCCGATGCGCGGGAAACCCTGAGGAGGTCGCCGTGCTGGAGCGGTTTGCCCTCGGCGCCCAGATCGCCTTCCAGCCGCTGTCGCTGCTGATGATGCTCCTGGGGGTGGCCTGGGGCATCCTCGGCGGGGCGATGCCCGGGATCTCCGGCTCCATCGCCATGGCGCTGCTGCTGCCGCTGACCTTCGGCATGGACCCCACCGTGGCCCTGATGATGCTGGCCGGCGTCTACATCGGGGCGATGTACGGCGGCTCCATCACGGCCATCCTGATCAGCACGCCGGGCACCCCCGGCGCCGCGGCCACGGTGATCGACGGCTACGTGCTGCACAAGAAGGGCCAGAGCGGCAAGGCCCTGGGCGTCTCGCTCATCACGGGGACCATCGGCGGCGTCATCAGCGTCTTCATCCTGGTGGCCCTGGCCGTGCCGCTGTCCAGGGTGGCGCTGGCCTTCGGCCCGCCCGAGTACTTCGCCCTGGGGGTGTTCGGCCTGGCCTTGATCAGCAGCTTCGTCGGCCGGGATCTGGTGAAGGGGACGATCTCCGCGGTGCTGGGGTTGATCGTGGCCACGGCGGGGACGGATCCCTTTTCCGGGACCCCCCGCTTCACCTTCGGCACGATCGACCTGCTGGGCGGCGTGCAGCTGGTCGCCGGGATGATCGGCCTCTTCGCGGTCTCCGAGATCTTCACGCGCGTCGCCGAGGGGATCGACTGGGAGCGGATCCGCGGCCGGTACACCACCGACCTGCCCACGCTGGCCGAGCTGTGGAAACTGCGCGTGGCCGCCTTCATCGGGATCGTGATGGGGACGATCGAAGGGTTGCTGCCGGGCGGCGGCGGCGCCATCGCCTCCTTCATCGCCTACAACGAGGCCCGCCGGTGGTCGAAGCACCCGGAGGAGTTCGGCCGGGGGTCGCTGGAGGGGGTCGCCGCGCCGGAGACCGCGAACAACGTCGTCACCGGCACGGCGATGATTCCGCTGTTGACCTTCGGCATCCCGGGGAGCAACTCGGCGGCGATCATGCTGGCGGCGATGATGCTCCACGGCGTGCAGCCCGGCCCGGCCCTCTTCGAGCGGACGCCCCAGGTCGTCTACGGACTGTTCGTGGGGATGCTCGTGGCCAACGTCATGATGCTCGTGCTGGGCTTTCTCGCCCTGCGGCCGTCCATCGCTCTGGTCAACGTCCGCCCGCCGCTGCTGTACGCCGGCATCCTCGGCTTGGTCCTGGTGGGAGCCTACTCCATCAACAACAGCATGTTCGAGGTCTGGGTGGTGCTGACCACCGGGGTGGTGGGGTTCGGCATGCGCCGCTTCGGCTTCAACATCCTGGCCATGGTGCTGGGGCTGGTCCTGGGCTTCATGGTTGAGGTGAACCTGCGGCGGTCGCTGCTGATCTCGTTGGGCAACCCCTGGGTGTTCTTCACCCGTCCGATCTCCGCCGCCCTGCTGGTTCTGGCGGTCATCACGCTGCTGTGGCCGATCGTGCGCCAGGCGCGGGAGGACCGCCGCGCCCGCGCCGCCGCCGCGGCCTCCCCGTCCGCCTGATGGACCTGCAGTTGGAAGGCAAAGGCGTGCTGCTGGCGGGCGGCACCCGCGGGATCGGCCGCGCTGTGGCCGAGCTGCTGGGGGCGGAGGGCGCGCGAACCGCCCTGGTCGGCCGGGATACCGGGGCGCTCCGCGCCGCGGCGGAAGCGGTGCGGGCCCGGGGCGGCGCCGTGCGGGAGATTTGCGCCGATATCACCGATCAGCATCAGGCGCAGCGCATGGTGGACGAGGCGCGGGAGTTCCTGGGCGTCTTCGACGCCGTGATCAACGCGGTGGGCCGCAGCTTTCGGGGCGCCTTCCCGGAGGTGGGCGAGGAGACCTGGCGCGAAGCCTTCGAGCTCAACTTCTTCGCCGCCGTGCGCCTGGTGCGCCTGGTCGTCCCCCACATCCCGCAGGGGGGCCGCATCGTGCTGTTGGGCGCGGCCTCGGGGAAGCAGCCCCAGTTCCAACAGGCCGCCAGCAACGCGGCGAAGGCGGCCCTGCACAACCTCACCCGCAGCCTGGCCGAGGAGTTGAGCCCGCGCGGGATCGCCGTGAACTGCGTCGCCCCCGGCCGGATCCTCTCCCCGCGGCGGAGGGAGCGCCTGACCGGGGAGGCGCAGCGGCGCGGCGTTCCGGTGGAGCAGGCGTTGGCCGACGACGCGGCCGGCATCCCGCTGGGCCGCCACGGTACCCCCGAGGAGGTCGCCGCGGCGGTGGTTTTCCTCGCCTCCCCCCGCGCCTCGTACATCACCGGGCAGAGCCTCCTCGTGGACGGCGGGCTCGTGCGGTCGATCTGATGCCCGCGGTCTCGGAGGACCGGATTCCCCCGGACGAACTCGTTGCCGCACGGCCGTCGCTGGGCTGGATCCCCTGGGCGATCTTCATCCTGGCCTTCCTGGCCGCGGCGGCGGCGCCGCTGCCCGACGGCCTGTCCCGCTCCGGGGCCTTCGCCCTGGCCGGGCTGCTGGCGGCGGTGATCTTCTGGGCCAGCGGCGTCCAGGATCCGTCGCTGAGCGGGTTGCTCATCGTCACCCTGCTCACGCTGCTGGGCGTGATGCCCTTCGGGCGGGCGGTGGCGGGGTTCGGGACGGAGTTCATCTGGCTGCTGGTGGTGACCTTCATCCTGGCGCAGGCCATGGCCGAGACCGGGCTCGGCCGGCGGATCGCCCTGCTCCTCCTCCACCGCGCCGGCGGGCGGCCGGCGGCCGTGCTGCTGGCCCTGCTGGGCGCCGTCGCCGTGCTGTCCTTCATGGTCCCCACGGCGGCGGGGCGCATCTCCATGCTCCTGCCGGTGGTGCTCGGGATCATCGAGGCGGCGCGCATTCCGCCCTCGTCGCGGTTTGCCAAGGCCATGCTCATCGGCACCTCCCATCTCTCCATCATGGCCGGGATCGGTTTGATGACCGCGGCGGGCGCCACGGTCTATGCGGCGGGTCTCTTCAGCACACGCCTCGGCATGCAGTGGACCTATGTGGGCTGGCTCATTGCCTTCTTCCCGCCGGTCCTGGTCTTCACCGTCGCCGTGTGGCGGCTGCTGCTGTGGCTGTATCCCCCGGAGCGCGGCGAGCTCACGGCCGGGGCGGAGTACGTCGCCGACCAGCTCCGGCGGCTCGGGCCGCTGGCCGGACCCGAGCGCAAGATGCTGGCCGTCTTCGCCGCGATCTTCCTGCTCTGGGTCGTCGGCCCGCGGTGGGGGATCACCACCCCGCAGGCCGGGATGATCGGCGCGCTGCTCCTGCTGCTGCCCGGAGTCCAGGTGCTCTCCTGGGACCGGGCGATGGCCTCGGTGCGCTGGAACGTCATCGTGCTCTTCGGGGTCTCCCTGGCGCTGGCCGACGCGCTGGAGCGTTCCGGCGCGGGACGCTGGCTGACCGTCGCGGCGCTGAGCGTGGTGTCCCATCCCTCGCCGGCGGCGGTGGCCGTCGTCGTGGCGCCGCTCGTCCTGCTGATCCGCGTCGGCTTCGTGAACAACCTGGGGATGATCGCGGTCGGGCTGCCGCTGGCCTTCACCCTGGCCCGCGGCTGGGGGCTGGATCCGGTGTGGACGGGGATGGTCGTGGTGATGACGGCCGGTCCGGGCCTCCTCCTGCCCACGCAGACGCCCACCGGCATGATCACGGTGGGGTACGAATACTACACGATCCGCGACTACCTGCGGGCGGGCGTGCCCGCTTCGGTCATCCAGCTCCTGCTGACCTGGCTGGCCGCCTTCGTCTACTGGCCGCTGCTGGGCTACCGGCCCTGACCCCTGCCGCCGAGCCGCCGGGGCGGGCCCGGCAGGCGCGGATTCGCCGGGAAGCGAAGACTCTCTCACCTGTTTGCCGGAGGGGACGATGGATCCGCTGCTGACTCCGTATCTCGAACATCTCGACCAGCTGCACCAGGACATCTACGAGGCCGTGGAGCCGCTGTCCGACGAGGCGATCAACTGGCGGCACCCGCATCTGTCCAACAGCATCGGCGTCCTGCTGCGCCACATCGCCGGTTCGGAGCGGTACTGGATTGTGCAGACCGTCGGGGGGACGGCGGTGGCGCGCGACCGCGAGGCGGAGTTCGGGCGGGAGCGGCTGGCCAAGGCGCCTCTGGTGGCCGACCTCAGGCGCGCCCATCAGGAGGCGCGCGGGGTGCTGGAGGGCCTGAGCGCTTCCGACCTCTCGCGCCCCCTGCAGCTGTCTTTTCGGGGAAAGACGCGGACGGTGACGGCGCAGTGGGCGCTGCAACAGTCCCTGCAGCACACCGCCTACCACCTGGGGCAGATCCAGCTCTTCAAGAAGATGGCGGAGTCGCGGTAGCCGGCGGCGGATCGTCGCCGGGCCCCCCGCCGGCTATCTTCGGGCCGGCCGGCTTCCGTCAGCGGCAGCTTCGGTCCTCAGCGCTTCCTGATCGTAGGTGTTGAGCGGGCTCCACAGGTACCACCCCGACGATCCGCCCGCGTCGTAGACGGCCCGGATCTGGGCCCGCACCGCGGGGGGCGGATAGGGCGCTCCCAGGTCGAAGGCCTGCAGCCACGGCCGCAGGCGGGCCAGAACGGGCGCGGTTTCCCGGTCGGAGGCGTCTGCCGCCGTCTCGGCGGTCAACGCACTCACCAGATGCGCGAAGCGCCTGCGCCGTTCCTCGGCCGTCCTCATGGAGTAATGGACGACCTCGTAGGGGTGCGCCGCGGGATTCCGGAAGGTCAGGAATCCCCGCGCGTAGTGGGACGGATAGACCATCGGCGCGACGTAGTCGAAGTAGAGCAGGGCGTCCTCGAGGACCTGACCGATGCCGAGGTCGTGGTCGGTGACGGTGACCAGCCCGAACAGGTCCGCGGAGAGGACCGCGCCGGTGGGGCGGAGCGCGCCGGTCAGGACCTCGAAGAACCGCCGGATGGTGCGGCGGCGGCTGCCCGTCCAAGGGTCGAAGAACGGATAGCGCAGCCCCTCCAGGTCGCCGTCGGAGGGGAAGCGCAGGTAGTCGAAGTTGAGTTCGTCCGCGCCCGCGGCCGCCGCGGCCTTTCCCACCGCGGCCAGATACGCCCACACCTCGCCTGACGCCGGGTCCACCCACCCCAGCCCCTGGCGGTCGCGCCAGAGGCGCCCGGCCGCGTCGCGCACGGCCAGGTCCGGCCGCGCGGTCGCCAGATGATGGTCCTGGAAGGCGGCGATGCGGACCACAACGTAGATCGCCCGCTCGTGAAAGGTGCGCACGAGCGCGGCAAGGTCCAGGCGGGGGATCTCGGAACCCATGCGGGCCACCAGCGGGTCGCCGGTGCGGAAGACCACGTTGCCGGTGTAGTCCTTGACGTCGATGACCACGGCGTTGAGTTCGGTCCGCTCGATGAGATCGAGCGCTCGTGCCACCCGCGCCGGCGTTGCCGCGCTCCAGGAGGTCAGGTAGATGGCCTTGATCACCTCCGGACGCGCGGGACGGCGGGGTGCGGCGCTTCCCGTGTCGGAGACGGTCGCCCCGCCGGCGGCGGCCGGGGGGCGGTCCGGTGCCGCTTCAGGCCGCGGCGCCGTCAGGGCGTCCGCCAGGACCATCGCAGACGCGAGGAGGAGTGCCAGGAGGCCTCCGAACCGGGCGGTCAGGGCGCGCCGTGCGCTCATGGGAGGCGGCGACTACCACAACCGGAGACCGACTCCGCCGCCGCAGAGGAGCGGGACCCGCAGCAGGCATCCCGTTCCCCCGAACCAGCCGCGCACCATGGTCCCGATCTCGGGAAGGGCCGACAACGCCGGGGGGATGGGCACCACAGAGACCGGGCCCGGCGGGATCTGCGGGAACGCGGCAGGCGGCGCCGAAGGCCGCCGGGCGGCCAGACCGACCGCCGCGGCCGCCGTCGCAGCGGGGGTGGCTGCGGCCGGAGTCGGCTCTGCAGGATACCGCAGCGCCGACAGCGTGCTTCCCGGAGGGTTGGCGTAAAGGACGGCGGCCACCGCGGCCTCCTGGTTGCTGGGCGCGGCGGCGCCGTTCATCCGGGAGTACATCACGTCGGTCGTGTTGGGACTGTGGCCGGTAAAGCTCAGCGTGTGTCCCACCTCGTGGAGGGCCAGGCCGGGATCCGCGGCGTAGCCCGCGTGGAGTTCGATGAAGGCGCCCCGCACCGCGCCCTGAGCGGTCACGCGGGTGACGCCGGCGCATCCCGCAGCGGCGGCGATCCCGCAGGGCTCGCCGCTCACAAAGCTCACCCGGATCGCGGCATCGGGGCCGGATTCGACGAAGGCGACGGCCCGCTGCGTCAGCATGCTCCACCGGGTGAAGGCCTCCCGGACGGGGGCGTCGAACGCCGCGCGGTAGGCCCCGGAGCGATCGATGTAGTAGGTGACGGTGGGCGAATCCCACCGCCACGTCCCCCGGCTGTCCGTGGCGCCGGTGAGCTGCTGGAAGAGGGCGCTGCTGAAGTCCTCCATTGAGACCAGAGGGAGGTTGAGGGTGGCGACCCCGTCGGCGAAGGTGACCGGCCACTCCAGGGTCAGGAAGCCCGGCGCCTCGGCGCGCAGGGTGCCGTCGCCCCGGTACTCCGTGCCGATCAGGTAGCGGCCCCACGCATCCGTTGTGGAGCGCTCTCCCGTCTCGACCAGGGTCACGGTGGCGCCGGCCACGGCTTCGCCGCGGGACTTCGTGACGAGGCCGGTGATCCACGACAGGGCGCCGTCGAGGACGCCCGAGGCTCCGCCGGCGCATCCGGCCAGCAGCAGCGCCGCCAGGACCGTCAGCAGCGCCAGGAACCGGCGGGATCCCGCCGTCACGGCCGGAAGGAGGACACGATCCGCAGGAGGAGATCGGCCTCGCTCCGCAGCTGCGCGGAGCGGGCGGCGGTCGTGCCGGTGACGATGTAGGCGCGGCCCGAGGGCACCAGGTGCAGCTGCATCTGGTACACCTCCAGGCCGTCGTTGCGCTTCCAGGTGTAGTACCGCAGGATGGCGCGGTGGCCGGCGAGGATGAGGCGGTCGGTGCGCAGCCGGGTGTAGCTCCGGAAGAGCTGGCCCATCCGCGACTCGCTCAGGGCCTCGAAGCGGTCTACGGTCAGATCCGCGGCTGCGCGCTCGGTGGTGACGTTGACGCTGAGGCGGAGGCCGTCCACCCCGGCGGGGGCCGGACCCACCACCATGAAGGCGATGGGGCCGTCTTCGCTTGCCGCCTCCCAGCCGTCTGGATAACTCAGCGAAAAGCCGAAGGCGGGATGCCGGAAGGTCCGCCACGACGTCGGGGCCGCCGCGGCCGGAGAGACCAGCAGCGCTGCGACGAAGGCGGCCAGGGTTCGGATGAGCCATCCGCGCACGGGGACGATCCTCCGGTAGGAGGGTGCCGCGGCGCGGGGGTGTTTAGACCTGGGTGGCGTCTGCGGGGCCGGAGTGGTGTGGCATGCAACTTGATATGCAGATGCGGAGCGAGTCAACCATGTCCGCCGGCGTCTCCGCGGTTCAGACGGCTTCGGCCCGGGTGTTCCGGGCGATCCAGATCGTTCCCGCGGCCGCGCTGCTGCTGGCGCCGGTGATGGTCCTCGTCTACCTCCTGGCCAATCCGGCCCTCGACCGCATCATCGAGGCCGCGGTCGCCCACTTCTACATCGTCACCTTCGTCAGCCTGATCGGCTTCGCGATCTCCGCGGTGACGATTGTGGGAAGCAGCCGGCTGCGCGAGGCCCGCGCCTTCTTCCTGAACCTGGCCTTCCTGAGCATCTCCGGGATCTTCCTGATCCACGCCCTGACCACGCCCGGAGTGCTTATCGGCCCCAACCCCACCGTAGGGCTGGCGGCGCGGCTCAGCCTGCTGGTCGGGAGCATCGCCTTCACCCTCAGCACCGTTCGCTGGTCCGGGCGGATCAGCACCTGGCTCGCCGCGCGGTGGCGGGCGATCGCCGTCGCTCTTCTCCTCGGGTGGCTGTTGGCGGCGGGCTGGGCCCTGTTCCGTCCTGCGGCCCCGCCGATGCCGGCCGCCGGGGGCGAGGCGGCACCGGCCGGGGCCGGCCACGCCCACATCCCGTACGGAGGATACGGGGAAGACGGCCCCGCAGGAAGGGACGAAGGGCGGGCTTCCTCCGTCTCTCTGCGCGGGATGCTCCCCGACTCCTCGGCGATGATGGCGGTGGCCGCGATGGCCCTGTTCCTCTTCGCGGCATGGCGCTACCGCCGCGAGCATCAACTCTCGGCACATCCCGCCCAGGCGACGCTGGCCGCGGGCACCGTGCTGCTGGCCGAGGCGCAACTTGCCATGTGGATCGCGCCGTTGTGGCGCCTGTCCTGGTGGGGCTATCACGTGCTGATGCTGGCCGGATTCCTGGTGGCGCTGGCGGGGTTCGGCCTGAGCTACGCCCGCCGGCGGTCGCTGCCCGGCCTCGTGGAGACGCTGTTCCTTACCGACATCATCGATCGGATCGAGTCTTCCTATAGCGAGGCCCTCTTCGCCCTGGTCGCCGCCGTGGAGGCGCGCGACCGCTACACGAAGGGTCACTCCGCGCGGGTCTCGCAGATGGCCGTGCTCATCGGTGAGGAGATGGGTTTGAGCGGCGCCGAGCTGCGCTCGCTGGGTCGGGGCGGACTGGTGCACGACGTGGGCAAGCTGGCCGTTCCCGACGCCATCCTGTCGAAGCCGGGGCGTCTCAGTCCGGAGGAGTACGAGGTGGTCAAGCGGCACCCGGTCAACGGCTACGATGTGGTCAAGCGCATCGCCTCGCTGCGGGACGAGCTGCCCATCGTCCTCTACCATCACGAGTGGTACGACGGCCGCGGCTACCCCCAGGGGCTGGCCGGGGAGCGGATCCCGCTGGCGGCCCGGATTACCGCCGTGGCCGACGTCTACGACGCGCTGACCTCCGAACGTCCCTACCGCCCCCCGCTGACGGAGGAGGAGGCCCTGGCCCACCTGCGCCGGATGGCCGGCACGCAGTTCGATCCGGCGGTCGTGGAGGCATTCGCGCGCATGGAACCGCGGTGGCGCGAGCGCCGCCGACGGCAGGGCCTCTAGCCAGGGGCGGGGCTCCGGACGGAGCGGATCAGCCGGTGGCGCGGATGCGGCGCACGAGGTCGGCGGCGGCGATGATGGCGGCGCTCATGCTGTCGCAGCGGGCCAGGCCCTTCCCGGCGATGTCGAAGGCGGTGCCGTGGTCCACCGAGGTGCGGATGAAGGGCAGCCCCAGCGTGACGCTCACCGTTCCGTAGAAGTCCACCGTCTTCGCCGCGATGTGGCCCTGGTCGTGGAACAGCGAGAGCACCGCGTCGTAGCGTCCTTCCAGGGCCTGGGCGAAGACCGCGTCGGCAGGGATCGGACCGTGCACGTCCAGTCCCCGGGCCCGGGCATCCTGGACGGCGGGCGCGATCTCGTCCCGGTCCTCGCTCCCCAGCGCCCCTCCCTCCCCGGCGTGGGGGTTCAGGGCGGCGACGGCCAGTCGCGGGCGGGCGAAGCCCAACCGCTTCAGTTCGGCGGCAATCCTCGGCAGGATGTGCGCGATCCGCTCCCGTGTGACCTGCGCGATGGCCTCGCGAAGCGACAGGTGCCTGGTCAGAAAGAAGATGCGCAGCCCCCGCACCTGGAACATCGTCAGCGGATCGGCCACACCCGTCAGGGCGCCGAGCAGCTCGGTGTGGCCGGGGTAGGGGTAGCCCGCCGCCCACAGCGCCTCCTTGTGTAGGGGCGCCGTGGCGACGGCGTCCACGGCGCCGCGGAGGGCCTCGCGGACGGCGCGCTCGACGTACTGGCCGGCCGCCCGGCCGGCCTCGGGCTGGACCGCTCCCCAGCGCAGCGTCGGAGGAACGTTGGCCAGGTCGATCAGCCGGAGGTCGTCGTCGAACTCCACCCGCACGCCGGCGGCCCGCATCGCCCGCTCGAGGGTGCCGCCGTCGCCGATGACCACCACCGCGGCCGCGGCGCGGACCGCATCCTGCGCCAGGGCGCGCACCACGATCTCGGGGCCGATGCCGGCCGGATCGCCGAGGGTCACAGCCACGACCGGACGCATCGAGGGCAGGGGGGCGGACACAGAGAGATGGTTCCCGAGGGGCCCTGCGGGGGCCTCCTCGGCCTCCCTCCGCGGCAGGGCCTTTCCCTACGGCGTGGAACGGGTTCTGCCAACGGCCATGGGCGACGTGCAGCAGGGCTGTCTGGTCATCGCCGACATCACCGGTTACACCAGATACCTGGCCGGGGTGGAGCTGGAACACTCCCAGGACGTGCTGGCCGACCTGATGAACGTGCTGGTCGCGCAGATGCGGGGGCTCCTGCACCTGGCCAAACTGGAAGGGGACGCCGTCTTCTGCTACGAGCACGAGGGGGAGGCCGACGGCGGCACTCTGATGGCCATGATCGAGTCCTGCTACTTCGCCTTCTCCAGGCGGGTACAGACGATCGACCGCCTCACCACCTGCCGGTGCAACGCCTGCCGTCTCATCCCCACCCTGGACCTGAAGTTCCTCGTTCATCACGGGCAGTTCGTCATCCAGGAGGTGGCCGGAAGCCGAGAGTTGATGGGCCGCGATGTGATCCTGGTCCACCGCCTGCTGAAGAACACCTACACCGAGCGCACCGGTATCCGCGGCTACGCGATGGCGACCGAACCGTCCCTGCGGCACTTCGGGATCGATCCGGCGGCCCTGGGCGCGGTCGAGCACCACGAAACGTACCACGACATCGGCGAGGTCCATCTGTATGTCCTGAACCTGAATGAGCGCTGGCGCCAGGCGCAGGCGGAGCGCGCTGTGTACATCGCCCCGGGGGAAGGGCTGACCCTGGCCGAACTCGATCTGCCCGCCCCGCCGCCTCTGGTCTGGCACTTCGTGACGTCGCCGAGGCGACGCGCGCTGTGGCAGCCGGACGTCGTCCGGGTCGAGGAGTCCGCCCGGGGCGGCGTGCGCGGGGCGGGGACGGTCAACCACTGCGTCCACGGCGACCATACGGTCGAGGAGGAGATCCTCGACTGGAAGCCCGTCCGTTATCTCACCGACCGCTCGAAGACCTCGCTGGGCGTTGTAATGATGACGACGGAGTTGACGCCGGTGGGCCCGAGCGGGACGCATCTCTCGATCCGGGCGATCCCCGAAGGCGGGCCCGAGGCGCTGGAGACGGTGCGCGGCATGCTGCCCGAGTTTCGGCAGATGTTCGCGGCGGCCGGCGCGACCCTCCTCCGGCTCCTGCGGGAGGTGTCCGTCGAGGCGGAAGAGCGCGCCGGTGGCTGAGGAAGTCGTCGTCTTCAGCCGCCGGTTCGTCATCAGCGTCGAGGGGCCCGACGCCGACCGGCGGTTCAGCGCCACCATCCGCGACCGCACTTCGGGGCAGGTCCTCACCCGCACCCCGGTGCGCGGCCGCAGCGCCGCCGAAGTCCGGGACCGCGCCCTGGAGGTCCTGCACAACCTCGTGGGGCTGGAGCGGGTGCAGGAGATCATCCTGGAGATCGCCCGGGCCCTCGCTCCCGGGGCCATAGTGGAGATCAGCGAAGATGCGCAAGCCGTGTACGTCCGGTTGACCGGCCCCTGGGAGCTGGCCGTCCCCTTCGCCCTGCCCCGCGACGACCTCTACGATCCGGGGTTCGATCCGGAAGACGCCCGCGAGAAGATCGCGGCGCATTTTACCACTCATCTTCGCCCGGGTGGGAGAGCACCGGAGCGGCCCCCGGGGAGGTGACCGCTCCGACCGTCTTTCACTTCGGAAGGGGCTGCGCCGCGTCCGCGCGAACACCCGGGGCGTGCAGAGCCTTGAGCAGTGGGCCGAGGAGTGGCGGCAGACCAGGCGCCTGACCTACGACCTGCTGGCCGCCCTTCCCTACGCCGTGCTGAACTTCTCTCCCCATCCCGACTTCGGGACCTTCGCCCGCCAGATCCGCCACATGGGGGACATCCAGGCCTGCTACATCATGGGCCTGCAGACCGAGAAGATGGATTTCGGAGCCCGGCCGCGCCAGCGCACCCTGGAACAATCGCGAGAGCATCTTGAGGGCTACCTCCGCAGCCTCGACGCCCAGCTGGAGGAGGTGCTGCGCGGGATCTCCGGCGCGTCGCCGGGCCGGTCCATTGCCTGGGACGGGGAAGCGGTCCCGGTGCTCCGGCACCTAATGCGGCTGCTCCAACACGAAACGCTGCACCACGGCATGCTGGCCCTCTACGCGAAGATCGCCGACCTCCCCCTCCCGCCCAGCTGGGGGATCTGGGCCCTCGAATAGCCGGTTATCCCTCACAATCTCCGAAACATCCGGCCCTCTTCGCCTTGACGGCGCGCTCAGGATGTGGCAGATTGGTGATTGGTCTGTTGTCTGACCAATGGACCAATCCTGACCCGGAGGCTCAGGAATCTCCACCACCGACGCGTCGACAGTCATCAGCGACCTTGAGCCGGTCCGGCGGACCAAGGTCTATGAGGAAGTGGCCGACCGGATCCGCCGGCTCATCGTCGAGGGCCGGCTGCGGGCGGGCGACAAGCTGCCCCCGGAGCGCGAGCTGGCCGAGCGGTTTGGGGTCAGTCGGACCTCGGTCCGCGACGCCATCCGGGTGCTGGAACTGATTGGCCTGCTCGAACCCCGCCAGGGCGAGGGCACCGTGGTCCGGGAACTGACCCCCGATGCGCTCACCCAGCCGCTGGCTTCGATTCTGATTCACAACCGGGCGCTGCTCGCCGAGCTGCTGGAAGTGCGCAAGATGTTCGAGCCCCCGCTGGCCGCGCGGGCCGCCGTGCTGGCCCGTCCCGAGGACGTGGCCCGGCTGGAGGAAATCTACGGACGGCAGGAGACGAAGGTGCGCGCCGGCGAGGTGGCCATCGCCGAGGATTCGGAGTTCCACTACGCCATCGCCACCATGGCGCGCAACCGGGTCGCCCTCAAAGTCGTGGACGTCTTGATGGACCTCCTCCAGGAGAGCCGGCAGCGCTCGCTCCAGGTGCCGGGGCGGATACAGCGCTCCCTGGCCGGCCACCGGCGGATCCTGGACGCCATCGCCCGGCGGGATCCCCGAGCCGCCGAACGCGCGATGCAGCAGCACCTGGCCGAGATCGAGCACGTCCTCCTTACGTCACAGCCGGAGGGCTGACCATGGGACGCCTCTTCGCGGTGGAGATCGTCTACCGCGGGATCTTCCAGAAGAACCTGGCCAAGAACATCAGCCGGGGCGTGGTGCTGGCGGCGCACCACGCCGGGAAGTCCGGCATCTCCTTCGGCCGCTACGGGGACAGCCCGGAGCGCAACGGCATCCCGGCCAAGAGTTTCGCCGTGATCGGGAGCGACCCCGAAACCCTCGAGGAGGGCATGGCCAAGTACGAGCCCAAGGAGGTCGACATCACCATCGTCCTGGACGACACCCTGCTCAAGGGCGTGGAGTCCTGGGCCTGGTACGGCCTCCAACCCATCAACCGCCTGCTCCGCCCCGGCGGGACGTTGATCGTCACCTCGATGCACGACGCCGACACCCTCATCCCCATGGCGCACCGGAAGGAGGCGCCCTACCGGCTGGCCATCCTCAAGGGCACGCCCAGCTTCTCGGGCCTGTGGGTCTACAAGGACGACCACACCGACGTGCGCGTCCTCGGGGCCGTGGCCCGGGTGCTGCCCGAGCTGTTCACCATCGACGACGTGGAGAAGGCGATCCTGCAGGAGTGGTCGGCGCCGCTCAAGGCGACCTCGGCGCGCAAGGCCTACGAGCGGATCACCACCCGGGTGGTGCAGCCCACGGAGGGGAACCCGGAACATCCCTTCGCCTTCCAGCTGCCCAAATGGCATGAGATGCGGGAAGGCATCGCCATCCCGGCCATTCCCCGCGGCGCGCCCATCGCCGATCCGGTCAGCGGGCAAAGCGGCGGCTTCCGGCCGGCGCGCAACCCCACCTTCAAGAAGTTCACCACGCGCACGATGCGGCCGGTGGTGAACTTCGACACCTGCGTGAAGTGCACGCTGTGCTGGCTGCAGTGTCCGGACTCCTGCTTCGACGTCACGCCCGACGGGTTCTATGACGCCAACATGGAGGCCTGCTGCGGCTGCGGCGTCTGCGAGGCGGTCTGCCCGGTGGAGCACTGCGTGACGATGGTCAACGAGACCGCCTTCACCGACAACAGCAGCCAGTGGGAAGCCTGGAAGAAAGATCGGACCGCCTATGCCGCCTGGCTGCAGGAGAAGATCCGGCACCGGCCCGAGCGGACTCACGGCTTCCGCTTTCGCGGGCAGTACGAGCAGGAGCTGCCGCCGATGCTGGAGATCGCCGGCGGGGCGGGGCCGGAAGAGCCGTCCGGGGAGGAGGAGTAGGCCATGGCCAGAGCCGTCGAGCAGGTTGCCGCACCGCAGAAGGAAACGGACGCCCTGATCAGCGGCAGCGAGGCGATCGCCGTCGCCTGCAAGCTGGCGGACGTGGACGTCATCACCGCCTACCCGATCCGTCCCTACGACACGGTGATGCAGTACGTAGCCAAGCTGGTGGCGAACGGCGAACTGGACTGCGAGTACATCGTCGCCGAAAGCGAGCATTCCCAGTTCGAGATCGTCAAACACGCCTGCGCCGCCGGCGCGCGCGTCTTCTGCGGCAGCAGCGGCGTGGGCTGGATGTACGCCTTCGAGGCGCTCACCGTCACCCCGGCCCTGCGCATTCCGATGGTGGCCATGGTCGGCAACCGCGCCCTGGACGACCCCGGCGCCTTCGGGGTGGAGCACAACGACGCCCTGGCCGTGCGCGACCTGGGCTGGCAGCTGGTCTGGGTGGACACCGCCCAGGAGGCGCTGGACACCGCGCTCATCGCCTACCGGGTGGCCGAGGACCGCCGGGTCTTCCTGCCCTGCGCCATCGCCTGCGACGGGGCGTTCCTGACCCACTCCCAGGCGCAGGTCAAGATCCCGCCCCAGCAGTGGGTGAACGCCTTCTTGCCGCCCTACAACCGCGGCGACCTCCTGCTGCACCCGGACAACCCGATCACCGTGGCCCCGCAGGTGAACGAAGACTGGCTGATGGAGATCCGCAAGCACAACGACGAGGCGATGAAGCGGGCCAAGACGGTCATCAAGGAAGCGTACGCCGACTTTGCCCGGATCTTCGGCCGCGACTACGGGAACCCGTTCTTCGAGGAGTACCAGACCGACGACGCGGACGTGGTCCTGGTGGGGATGGGGACCCTCTCCATGCCGGTGAAGGTCGCCATCCGCCGGATGCGCCAGGAGGGCAAGAAGGTGGGCCTGGTGCGGCTGCGCTGGTTCCGGCCCTTCGCCGCGGAGGAGCTGGCCGCCACCCTCGGCCGGTTCAACGCCGTCGGGGTGATCGACCGCGACTTCTCCTTCGGATCTCCGTATACCAGCGGCGTGCTGGCCACGGAGATTCGCGCCGCGCTGTACCCGGCGGAGAAGAGGCCGCCGGTGCTGGGATTCATCTGCGGGCTGGGCGGACGGGAAGTGACCGTGCCGGACGTCCAGCGGATGACGGACGTGCTCCTGTCGGCGGCGGCAGGGAAGGCGCAGCCGCTGACGACATGGGTGGGGATCCGCGAGTAAGAGGCACCGGCCAGGAGCGGAGGAGACCACGATGGACGCCATCGAGACCGCGTTGCCCACGCAGCAGCTGGAGGCGATCAAGGGGGTGAAGAAGATCCCCCTGGAGGAATTCTTCACCTCCGGCCACCGGACGTGTCAGGGCTGCGAGTCGGCGCTGGTGATGAAACTGATGGTGAAAGCGGCCGGGCCGCGCACCATCGTCCTGGGCAGCACGGGGTGCATGTATGTGGCCAACACCACCTATTACAGCACCTCGTGGGTCGTGCCCTGGATGCACACCCAGCTGGGCAGCTCCGGCTCCGCGGGCCTGGGCACCGCCGCGGCGCTGAAGGTCCTGATGCGCAAGGGGAAGATGAAGGAGGAGCCGATCAACGTCATCGCCTTCTGCGGCGACGGGGGCGGCGCGGACATGGGGCTGTCGGCGATCTCCGCCGCGCTGACCCATCCCCAGTACAACTTCCTGATCCTCCTCTACGACAACGAGTCCTACGCCAACACCGACATCCAGCTCTCCGGCCTCACCCCCTACGGCGCCCACACCACCTTCAGCCCGCCGGGCAAGGCCAAGCGTATCCTACACACCCGCTGGAAAAAGAATGTGGCCGGGATGCTGGCCGCCGGCCACCCGGAGTGCCGCTACGTGGCCACGGTCTGCGCCAGCTACGCCGTGGACATGATGAACCGGGTGCGCAAGGCGCTGACCATCGGCGGGCCGACCTTCATCCACTCCATCGACCCCTGTCCGAAGGGCTGGGACTTCGACCCCATGCTTTCCCACGAACTGGGCGAGCTGGCCGTGGAGACCGGGGTCTGGCCGCTCTACGAGGTGGAGAACGGCGTGCTCAAGCTCTACGGCCGCACGAAGCAGATCGCGGAGAAGCGCGCCAGGCGTAAGCCGGTCCGGGAGTTCCTGCTCAAGCAGGGACGGTTTGCGCACTTTACCGAGGACGACTTCGACTATTTCCAGGCCAAGGTCGACGAGATGTGGAACCGATGGCTCATTCCCGGGGTGATCCCGTTCCACACCGAGCTCGAGCGCGACCAGCCGCCGGCCTAGCGCCGGGGGCGCAGGAATCGCCGGCCGGACCTGCCCGCGCCGTCGCCGCGCGCCGCAGGTCCGAGCCATTTCTCGACCGAGAAGGTCAACATTCGAGGTGGTGAAGGGCCGGTGACGCAACGGGTACATACTGGCAGACATCGGGGAGGGACTTCGTCGAGCAGGACATTCTCAGTGTTGTGGGGGTGAGGCTATGGCATGGTGGCGACTCATGAGAGCGGCCGCCCTGTGTCTTGTCGTGTTGCTGCTCCTGTTCGCGCTCCCGGCGTCGAGCGCGCCCACGTTCACGCCGCGGCGGCCGATCGAGTGGACGATCCCGGCCGGCACCGGCGGCGGGGCCGACCAGCAGGCCCGGTTCATGGCCCCGCTGATCGCCAAGTACAACCTCTCGCCGCAGCCCTTCATCCCGGTGAACCGTCCGGCGGGCGCCGGGGCCCAGGCCTTCCTCTGGATGATCGACAGGGCCGGCGATCCCCACACCATCCTAATCACGCTGGACAACCTCTTCGCCACGCCCGAAGCGCAGCTCATCCGCCGGCGCGACGGCGGCCGCTTCACCTGGCGCGACCTGACCCCGATCGCCCGGCTGCTCCTCGACAACTTCGTCCTCACCGTCCACAACGACTCGCCGTGGAAAACGGTGGCGGACTTCGAGCGGGCGGCGAAGGCCGCGCCGCGGGGCAGCATCAAGATGTCCGGGACCGGCTCCAAGCAGGAGGATGAGATCATCATGGTCCTCCTGGAGCAGGCCTGGGGGGTGGACTTCACCTACGTGCCCTTCCCGGGAGGCGGCGCGGTGGCGGCGGCGGTCGTGGGGAAGCAGACCGACTTCTCGGTGAACAACCCGCTGGAGATGGTCGGGCACTGGGAAGGAGGACGCCTGCGCCCGCTGGCCATCTTCGCCTCGGAACGGGTGCAGACCCCCCGGTGGAAGGATGTGCCCACGATGAAA
This sequence comes from Armatimonadota bacterium, assembly GCA_031459765.1. Taxonomy (NCBI): domain Bacteria; kingdom Bacillati; phylum Candidatus Sysuimicrobiota; class Candidatus Sysuimicrobiia; order Candidatus Sysuimicrobiales; family Candidatus Kaftiobacteriaceae; genus Candidatus Kaftiobacterium; species Candidatus Kaftiobacterium secundum. The sequence goes on from JAVKHY010000012.1 coordinate 67,128, forward strand.
GAGCTCGGCTTCCCCATCGAGTACCAGATGCTGCGCGGCATCTTCGGCACGGCGAACATGCCGCCGGAGGCAGTGGCCTTCTACCGGGACATCTTCCAGCGCCTGCTGGACACACCGGAGATGGCCGACTTCATCGAGCGCGGGGCCTTCACCAAGGCCTGGCTCACCGGGCCGGCCTTCGTGCAGTGGCTGGAGCAGAAGGACGCCACCGTGCGCAGCCTGATGAAGAAGGGCGGGCTGTCCGCCCCGTGAGGGCGGCCTGACCGATGCGTCGAGCGGACACCGCCTTCGCCCTGCTCCTGGTGGTCGGAGCAGCGATCATGATCCGCGAGGCCCTGCGCCTGCCCATCGCCTGGACGGCGATCGGGCCGGGCGCAGGGTTCTTCCCCTTCTGGCTAAGCGTGGGGGTTGCCTTCCAGGGGGTGATCATCCTGATACGCAGCCTGCGCGTGCCCGCCCCGCCCGGGCGGGAGGTCCCCTTCGTCGAACCTGAGGCCTGGAGGCCCCTGCTCGTCGCCTTCCTGCCCATGGTCGCCGTGATCGCCGCCATCAACTACCTGGGGATCTACATCGGCGGCGCGCTGTACCTCGCGGGCTATATGATCTTCGTCGGCCGCCACCACTGGACGTCGGTGATCCTGATCTCCATCCTCCTGCCGCTGGGGCTGTTCCTGATCTTCGAGCGCTGGTTCTTGCTGCCGATGCCCAAGGGCCTCATCCTCGAGCACCTGCTCTTCGGACGCTAGAGGGAGGAATGGATCTCTTCTCGGTCTTCGGCAACCTCCTCTACGGCCTCGGCGTGGCGCTCACGCCGACGAATCTCACCGTCGCGTTCGTCGGCCTCATCCTCGGCACGGCCATCGGCGTGCTGCCCGGGCTGGGCGGGACCAACGGCATCGCCCTGCTGCTGCCGTTGACCTTCAACCTCCCGCCGACCTCGGCGATCATCCTGCTGGCGTCGGTCTACTGGGGGGCGCTCTTCGGCGGAGCGATCACCTCCATCCTGTTCAACATTCCGGGCGAGCCCTGGTCGGTGGCCACGACCTTCGACGGCCATCCCCTGGCCCAGCAGGGGAAGCCCGGCATCGCCCTGACGGCCGCCTTCACCTCGTCCTTCCTCGGTGCGGCCGTGTCCATCGTCCTGTTCACCTTCTTCGCCCCGCCGCTGGCGGAGTGGGCGCTGCGGTTCGGTCCACCGGAGAACTTCGCGGTGCTGCTGCTGGCCTTTGCCACCTTCACCGGCCTGGGCGGCGGCGATCCGGCCAAGGCGCTCTTCATGACCGGGCTGGGGCTGCTCCTCAGCACCGTCGGTTTCGACATCGTCAGCGGCCAGCCGCGGATGAACTTCGGATTCGTCGAGTTGCAGAGCGGCGTCAGCTTCATCGTCATTGCCATCGGGCTGTTCGGTCTCGGCGAGATCTTCCTCACGGTCGAGGAGGGGCTCCGCCTGCGGGGGATCGCCGGACGGGTCGGGTTCCGCGACCTGTGGGAGATGTGGCGGATGCTTCCCCGCTTCTGGGCGACGATCGTGCGCGGAACCATTTTGGGGTTCTGGATCGGCGTGCTGCCGGGGACCGGGGCCACCCCGGCCTCATTCATGAGTTACGGGCTGGCCAAGCAGTTCAGCAAGCACCCGGAGCGCTTCGGCAAAGGAGAGGTCGAAGGGGTGGTGGCCCCGGAAACCGCGGCGCACGCCGCGGGGATCGGGGCCCTGTTGCCCATGATCACGCTGGGCATCCCGGGTTCGCCCACTGCCGCGGTCATGCTGGCCGGGTTCTTCATCTGGGGGTTGAACCCCGGGGCGCTGCTGTTTCAGACGCAGCGGGAGTTCGTCTGGGGGCTCATCGGTTCCATGTACATCACGAACGTGCTCGGCGTGCTCATCGTGCTGACGATGGTGCCGGTGTTCGCGGCGATCAACCGCATCCCGTTCGGCGTCCTGGCCCCGCTCATCGTCATCCTCTCCAGCATCGGCGCCTTCGCCGTAAACAACCAGGTGCTGGATCTGTGGATCATGCTCGGCTCCGGGGTCCTGGGCTATGTGTTCAAGAAGTTGAAGTATCCCCTTGCCCCCCTGGTGGTCGCACTGGTTCTCGGCGACATGACCGAGCAGGCGCTGCGTCAGAGCCTGATCATGGGGCAGGGGTCGCTACTGATCTTCGTCACCCGTCCGATTGCCCTCACCTTCCTCCTGGCGGGCCTGTTCCTCTTCCTCCTGCCGCTGGTCCGCGGTCTGCGCGGACGCCGCCCGCGCGCTCCGGAGCCGGTCACAGCGGGCTGAGCCTCTCCGCCGGCGAAGAGACTGATCCCGGATGCCCGCGGACCCCTGGCGACCGGCGCTGGCCGGCCTGCCCCTGGTGTTCCTGCTGCTGGCCCTCCTCCGGTGGCGCTGGCCCGGGACCCATGCGGGGGGAGCGGCGCTCGTTGTGACCGCCGTCACCGCGCTCGGCGCCTTCGGGCTGTCCCCGGGCGCGCTGGCCGTGGCGCTGGGCCGCGCCGTCATCCTGAGCCTGGACGTCCTGCTCATCATCTGGACGGCACTCCTGCTGTACCAGCTCGTGGAGGCGACCGGCGCCGTCCGCGGGATCCGCGACGCCGTCGCCGCGCTGACCGAAGATCACATCCTGCAGCTGCTCATCATCGGGGTAGCCTTCGCCTCGTTCCTGCAGGGGGTGCAGGGATTCGGGGTGCCGGTGGCGGTCACCGCCCCACTGCTGCTGGGCCTGGGCTTCGCGCCGCTGGAGGCCGCGGCCGCGCCGCTGGTGGGACATTCCTGGGCGGTGACGACCGGAACGCTGGCCTCCGCCCTGCAGGCCCTGCGCGCCGTGACCGGCCTCCCCGTCCGGCCGATGGCGGCCTGGATCGGCGTCCTGCTGGGCCTGGCCGCCGTGCTGACCTGCTTTGCCGTCGTGCACCTCCACGCCGGCTGGCGGCCGATGCGCCGCGCCTTTGGGGCGATCCTCGCCATGGGGCTCGTCATGGCGGGGTCCACCTCATCGTCATCCTCAGCGGCAACTGGACGGTGGCCTCGTCCGTGGCCGGCATGGCGGCCCTGGCGCTGGGCATCCAGCTGGCGCGCCTCGTCCGCAGGCGCGGCCCCGGCCTGTTCGGGCTGCTCCCGCAGTGGCCTCCGCCCGAAGGGCGGCGGGAACCGCCCCGGGCGAGGCCCGCGGACGTCTCCCCGATGTCGTTCCACCTGGCCTTCCTGCCCTACTACCTGCTGATCGGTGTCGTCGTCATCGCCACCCTCATCCCCCCGGTGGCGCGGCTGTTGCACGCCGTACACCTCTCCCTGGTCACGCCGAAGACCGTTACGGGGCTGGGCTGGGTCACTCCGGAAGCCTCCGCCACGCTCCAGATCACCGGGCATCCCGGCGCGCTGATCCTCTACGCCGCGGCGTTGACCGCGATGGTCTTTACCTGTCTGGGCTACCGGCCGTCGTGGCGGGTCGTCTGGCGGGGCGCGGCGGACCAGGGAATCCCAACGACCGTGACCATCCTGGCCCTGGTCGGGGTGGCGACGGTCATGGTCTACAGCGGGATGACATCGCTCCTCGCCGCCGCCGCGGCCGGGGCGGCCGGCCGCCTCTTTCCCCTCTTCGCGCCCTTCATCGGCGCGCTCGGCACCGTGATCACAGGCAGCAACACGAATTCCAACGTTCTCTTCGGCGCGCTGCAGCGGGACGCCGCGCACCTCTTGAAGATCGATCCGGTGCTGACGGCCGCCCTGCAGTCGGCGGGCGGGGCGCTGGGGTCGATGGTCGCCCCGGCCAAGGTCGTCCTGGCCACGGCCACGACGGGGTTGGCCGGCCGCGAAGGCCAGGTGATGCACATCACCGGCCGCTACGTGCTCGTCCTCACCGCCGTCCTCGGCCTGATCGGGTTGGTCTGGTCCATTCGCTGACCAGGCCGCGTCCGCCGGAGACAGCCGAGGTGTGGGCTGGACGGGGCGGGCAGGTGTTCCTCGCCGTCCCTGCGGAAATGTACCTACTGTGAAGATCACGCATCGAGGAGTTGATCTGGCCTACGACGATCAGGGGGCGGGGACTCCCGTCGTCCTGCTCCACGGCTTCCCCTTTTCCCGGAAGATGTGGGCGCGTCAGGTCGCTGCGCTGGCGCCGGTCTGCCGCGTCGTTACCCCCGACCTCCGGGGATTCGGCGAATCCGCCGGCGTCCCGGAAACGGTGGACCAGCTGGCCGACGACCTGCACACCCTGGTGGAGGCGCTGGCTCTGCCCGCGGTGGTCCTGGGCGGGTTCTCCATGGGCGGGTACGTCGCCTTTCGCTACCTGGCCGCCCACGGGGACCGGGTGCGGGCGCTGATGCTCCTGGACACGCGGGCCGAAGCGGACACCCCGGAAGCCCGGGAGCGCCGCTTCGCGGGGATCGACCGCATCCGGCGGGAGGGTCCGGCGGGGTTCCTCGACGACTTCGTCCGGCTGGTCGCGGCGCCGTCCACCCTGGAGCGCCGGCCGGACCTGGTCGCCGAGATCCGGGCGCTGATGGAGGGGACCAGGGTCGAGTCGCTGATCGGCGGGTTGCGGGCGATGGCCGCGCGGCCGGACAGCACGCCCCTGCTCGGCGGGATCAGGGTGCCGGCGCTAATCGTCGTCGGCGAGGACGACAGGGCCACCCCGGTCGAGAGCTCCCGCGCCATGGCCGCGGCGATCCCCGACGCCGAGCTGATCATCATTCCCGGCGCGGGCCACGTCAGCAACCTCGAACAGCCGGACGCATTCAACCGGGCGCTGCTGCGTTTCCTCAAACGGCTGTCATAGGCGGCCGCGCGCCCGCCACAGGTGCGGCAGCCACGAGTAGCCGAGCAGGTAGGCAAAGACGGCGCTCCCCAGGAAGAAGGCGATGCCGCCGGCCATGCTGACGGCGGGCGCGGCCAGCACAACGCCCAGGCCGATCAGCGGTCCGGCCACGCCCAGCAGAGCCAGCGCCGGGGGCGCGCCGCGCGGCCAGTAGGGGGCTTCCAGGCGGGGCACCTCATAGGCCGGCATCCCCAGGGCAAACCGGTAGTACCACATGAGAAACGGCGTCACTTTGTAGGCCTGCCCCGTGATGGCCAGCGTCACCCAGCCGGTGAGGAAGAGGCTCACCCCGGCGACGATCCAGGATGTGGCGGAGGGGCGAAAGACGCCCGCGGCGTAGACGATCGCCCCCAGACTGAGTACGGCCGCCTCCCCCATCAAGATCTGCCAGTGCACGCGCGTGATGTCACGCTCGCGGCCCCAGGCGGAGAGGAACACGCGGAGATCGGCGGTGTAGACGAGACCCGCCGCGCCCACGGCGACGAGGCCCGCCCGGATGAGGAACGGGGAGGCGAAGGCGCCGGCCAGGAGGGCCGCAATGCCTCCACCCAGGAGGAGGCCGATCAGGCGCAGGTGGGTCCCCTCCAGCGACCGTCGGGAGGTGAACCGCGGCAGCAGGTAGTAGGAGACGCCGACGATCAGGCAGCCGAACCATCCCAGCAGGCCCAGGGTGAGGTGCACCG
>JAVKHY010000013.1 GCA_031459765.1 Armatimonadota bacterium
CCCGAACAGGACCACGGAAACCGCGTAGGTGGGATGGCCGAGCAGGAGGATGCCCTGCTGCATCAACGGGATCTCCACGAAGAGATAGCCGGCTCCCAGGAGCAGGAAGTAGACCAGGACCGTCCCGGCCCGCGCCGGGACGGTCCCCAACCGCCGGAGCGGCCACAGGACGAGGAGGATCGAGAGGAGGAGCGTGACGGCAAAGGCGCCCAGGATCACCAGGTAGCCCCCTCCGCCGAAGGGCTGCCACGTCCGCCCCAGGCCGGCCAGGATGGCCGGCACCTGCTGACGCCGGAAGAAGTGGAAGAAGAACGGCCGGCTGTCGGTGGCCGGAGCGATGTCGAAGGGACTGTCCTCGATGTACTGCCGCCGTGTCGCAGGGGCCAGCATCGCCGTGAACGCGGCGCGGTAGACGTCGACGGGCAGCACGTTGAAGCGGTTGCTGGTCTCGGGGCCGAGCCCCGGCGCGTAGATCACATCGAACCGGCGGGAGGCGGCGAAGGCGGCCAGCCGGGCGACCTCGGCCGCCGTCCAGGGCCGGCGGCCGAGGAAGAGGGTTGCCGTGTGGAGCGAGCGGACCGCCGCGAGGTGTGCGGCGGGCGCGAGCCCCAGCTGCTCCAGGGCGACGGCGGCGGCGGCCCACACCTTCACCTCCTCGCTGGGCGGCTGCTGCAGCCAGCGGGTCACCACCAGGATGCCGTCGGCGGTCAGACGGTCGATCAGATCCCGGAAGGCCTCCACCGTATACAGGTAGTGCTCGGTAAGCGAGTAGGCTCCAGAGGCGATGACCTGGAAACTCTCGCGCGGGGGCAGATGGACGACATCGAAACGCGCCTTCTCGCGACGGAGGAAGACCCGGACGTCTTCGCGCACCACCCTCAACCGCGGATGCCGGAAGACCGACGGCGCGGCGCCGACGGCGGCCTCCAGCACCAGCGGATTGGACTCGACGACGACCACCTCCGGCATCCCGTGGCGCAGGGCGCCGAGGATTTCGAATCCCGCCCCGCCGTCGAGGACCAGGGTAGGTCCGCGGCGCAGGGCATAGACGGCCGAAGACGGGATGAATGCGGTGAGCGCGGCCTGCGCCATCCCGGGCAGCGGCCGCGGCGCGTCGCCGTCGAGCGTCAGGATCGTCGTCGGCGGCACCCGCCCGCGGTAGGCGGGGCTGAGGCCCGGGACGGCACGGATCGCCCCGCTCGCCACCACGTCCACCCTGGAGACCGCGTTCGACCGGCTGAAGGTGATGCGGGCGTCGGGGAAGAGGGCGTACTGGCTTAGGGCCTTATACGGCGAGAGCCGCAGCGGCGGGGTCACCGTCAGCGACGCGGCGAGCAGAAGCGCCGTCAGCGCACCGGCGGCGGGGACCAGACGGGAGGGTCTCGGCCACAGGCATCCGGCGCCCGCCGCTCCCAGCCCCGCCGCGGCGAGCAGCGCAGCGGGAGCCGGAGCGACCTGCAGGATTCCCACAGCCAGCAGGCAGCCGGCACCGGAACCGACCAGAGAGGCGGCGTAGACCGACCCGGCCTCCTGCGGCCGGGCCGCCAGCGCCCCGCCGACAGCCAATCCCGCGCAGAGGAAGGGGAGGACCATCGCTGCCAGCTGCGCCGCCAGGTAGGCAAACTGCACCGGCTCCAGGACGATCCGATAGGCGTCGAAGGGCACGAGGAGCAGCGCGCCGTAGGCGGCCGCAACAGCCGCCGGGAACAGACCGGCGGCGCAGGCGGACACCGTCTCCCCGGCCCGGTCCCTCCCGAGAATGGTGAGCAGGGTGCCGCTGGCCCCGTACCCCAAGAGACCGATCCCCACGGCCAGGAAGGCGAAGTGGTACCACTGCACGATGGAGAAGATCCGGGTGAGCGCGATCTCCATCAGCAGGCCCGCCGCCGAGACGAGCCCGATGCCGACTCTGGACCGCAGGCGCATCGCCGTGACCCGCAGGCACTCTTCCTGCCGCGCCGACGCCTTCCTCCGCGCTCCGCGGCGGGGAGGAGGAAACTCGCGGCACCTGTCGAAAACCGCGGCGCAGCCACGGGGTCTGAGCAGATCGGGACTCAGTGCGTCCACTTCAGGGAAACGAGGGGGAGGCGAAGATGGAACGCGCTCGTTGCAGGCGGAGGGGGCTCGCTCCGATCCGGATGGTCGTCGCGCTGTTCGTGCTCGCGGTACTGTTCGCCGGATCCGGAGGCGCGACGACGGCGCCGGCTTCGGCGGGAGCGGCCACACCGATAACGCTGGCCATCCTGCACTTCAGCGTGATCAAGGGGACGACCTGGTCCGGCGCCCATCACCGCGCCGCCCAGCGCATCGCCCAGAAGTACCCCAACGTGAAGTACGTCTACCGCGAAGAGGTGGGGCCGGACTCCACCAATCCCTTCGCCGAAGAACTCATCCGGCAGGGCGCCAACATCGTGGTGGGCAACGCGGAGTTCATGGGGCTGCCGCTCCGGGACATTGCCGACAAGTACCCCAACGTCTACTTCGCTTCGGTCGTGGCCAGCGACATCAGCACCAAACGGAACTTCATCCGGTTCTTCCCCCGGCAGTATCAGGCGCTCTACCTGGAAGGGCTGATCGCGGCGGCGCTCACCCGCACCGGCAACATCGGCATCGTCTCCGCCTTCCCCAACATCCAGGTCATCCGACGCACCGCCGGCTTCTACCTGGGCGTCCAGGACGGGGCGAAGGCGCTCAACAAGAAGGTGAACGTCTATGTGAAGTACGTGGGCGACTGGTACAAGCCGGCCGAAGAGCGGGAGATCGCCACGACCCTGGTCACCCAGTACAAGGCGGATGTGATCACCCAGCAGACGGACTCCGGCTCGCCGCTGGACGTGGCCCAGGAGCGGAAGATCTGGTTCGTGGGCAAGGACATGGACACCGTGGGGTTCTACAAGTGGTCCAGCACCGACACGGTGGCGGTCTCCTTCGACACCCGCTGGGAGGTCCTTTACGACCGCATGGTGCGCGACTTCATGGCCGGCAAGCAGAACCCGGCCAACTTCCTCTACCTCGGCATGAAGGACACCATGACGCTGGCCGACGGCACGGTGGAGAGCGCCGTGGACATCATGAACAACCTGAAGGTGGGCGTGGACGCCATCAGCCCCAAGGCCCGCCCGCTCATCCCGGCGTCGATCATCACCCTGGTGCGGCAGCGGCGCGACCAGATGATGAAGGGCACCTGGGATCCCTTTGAAGAGCACGCCTTCGTCAGCAACGGCACCGGCCTGGCGCTCAAAGATCTCCCGATCCCGGCCAAGGGGACGGTGGTGAAGAAGGCCGGGACGAAGCCCACGGACCAGTGGCTGCTCGGGAAGTTCAACTTCGACCTCGAGGGGATGACCATTCTGAAGTAGCGTCGGCGCCGCACCTGGGTTACGGCGTGCGGGGCATGGGTCTGCGCTGCCAGCACCGTTGCGGCTTCTCCGCCCGGGAGAACGGGCCCGGGCGGAGAAGCCTTTTTGGGGTGTGATGCTGTGACCGCGTCCGAGCCCATCCTCGCCGCCCGAGGGATCACCAAGCGCTTCCCCGGGGTGCTGGCCCTGGACCGGGTGGACTTCGAGGTGTACCCCGGGGAGATCCACGCCGTCCTGGGCCAGAACGGCGCCGGCAAGACCACGTTGATGAACATCCTGTTCGGCCTGGTCCAGCCGGATGACGGGGTGCTGTACCTCGAGGGACGCCCGGTGCGCTTTCGCTCCCCCCATGACGCCCTGGCCCGGGGCATCGGGATGGTCCACCAGACCCGGCGACTGGTGGCCGCGCACACCGTGCTGGAGAACATCGTGCTCGGACATCCCGCCCTGCGCGGACTGCTCAACCTACGCCGCGCCCGCGCCGAGGTCCAGGCGCTGTGCGACCGCTACGGCGTCGCCGTGGACCTCGGGGCGCGCGTCTGGCAGCTCTCCGAAGGCGAGCGGCAGTGGGTGGAAATCCTCAAGGCCCTGCACCGCGGGGCGCGGATCCTGATCCTCGACGAACCGACGTCGGTCCTGACCCCGCCCGAGGTGAAGATGCTGCTGGCCGGGCTGCGGGCCATGGTCCGCGATCAGGGAGTCACCGTGCTGCTGGTCACCCACAAACTCCCCACCGTCATGGCCGCCAGCCGGCGCGTCACGGTCCTGAGGTCGGGCCGCGTGGTGGCGCACCTGCCCACCTCCCGGGCCACGGAGGACACGCTGATCCAGCACATGATCGGCCGCGACGTGGTCTCACCCACGGGAGGCCGGTCGCCGGGGGCCGGCCCGCCGCTGTTGGAGGTGGAACACCTCGCCGCCTTCAACGACAAGGGACTGCTTTCGCTGCGCGGGATCAGCTTCGAGCTGCGGGCAGGGGAGATTTTGGGCGTGGCGGGCGTGACGGGGAACGGTCAGGAAGAACTGGCCCAGGTCCTGGCCGGCCTGCGCCCGGCGGCCGCGGGACGCCTGCGCCTGGCCGGCCGAGATGTCACCCACTCTTCGCCGCTGGAGCGCTGGCGGCTGGGCGTCGGCTACATTCCCGCGGAGCGCACCGAAGTGGCGTCCATCGCCGCCTTCTCCCTGGTCGAGAATACCGCCCTGACCTACCACTTCGACCCGGCCTTCACGCGCCGCGGTCTCCTCGACGAAAGCGCGCTGACGCATCTCACCCGGCGCATCATGGCCACGTTCGGCGTGAAGGCGCCGCACCAGCGCGTTAGGGCGCAGCACCTGTCGGGCGGGAATCTTCAGAAGCTCATCCTGGGCCGTGTGCTCTCCCGCAACCCCCGACTGGTCATCGCCCACCTGCCGACCCAGGGGCTGGACGTGGAGGCCGCCGCCTTCGTCCGCTCCGCCCTGCTGGACGCCAGGGAGGCCGGCGCGGCCGTCCTCCTGATCTCGGAGGACCTGGACGAAATCCTGTCGCTCAGCGACAGGGTGGCGCCGATCTACGAAGGGCGCCTTATGGCCGTGCTCCCCCGCCACGGGGCCGACGCGGAGGCCGTGGGGGCCATGATGGCGGGGCGGTCGATGCAGGAGGCCGGCGTGCCGTGAGGCTGGGCCGGTTTGAACTGCTGCTCGAACCCCGGGCGCAGCTGTCGGCGATCTCCGCCGTCCTCACCGCCGTCCTGGCCATCGTCCTGGCCCTGGCGCTGAGCAGCGTCCTCTTCATGTCGGCCGAAGGCGGCGTCGTCTCGGGGTACCGGGTCCTCTTCTCCTACGCCTTCTTCAACCTCTCCGGCCTGCTGGCCACCCTGCAGCGTGCGGTCTACCTCCTGTTCTGCACCTATGCCTTCCTCGTGCCGCTGCGGGCGGGGCTGTGGAACATCGGCCTGCCCGGCCAGGTCTTCGCCGGAGCGCTGGCGGCCTTCGCCGTCCCCCTCCTCCTGTCGCCGGGCCGCCCTCCCGCGCTGCCGCCCGCCCTCGTCATCGGCATCATGGTGGTCGCCGCCGCCGTCGCCGGGGCGGTGCTGGGCGGATTCTCCGGCATTCTGCGGGCCCGGCTGCAGGTGAACGAGATCCTGGTCACCATGATGCTGAACTCGATCTTCTTCTGGCTGGTCTCCTACATGATCAAGGAGGGAGGCCCGCTCATGGGGGCGACGGCCGAGGGGGAGAGTTTCAGCCTGCCGCCCGCCCTGTACGCGCCCCTCCTCGGCGGCCTCCCCTTCACGGCGCTGCTGGCGCTGGGCGCCGCGGTCTGCCTGGACCTGCTGTTCGCGAAGACGGCGCTGGGCTACCGCATCCGGGCCCTGGGCGAGAATCCGGCGGCGGCACGGTACGGCGGCATCCTCCCTGTGGCCCTGTCGCTGACGGTCTTCGTGCTGGGCGGCGCCTTCGCCGGCGTGGCCGGGTACCACTACTTCGCCGCCCTGCCGGGCCTCTACAAGATCCCGGGGAACTACGGCTTCTACGGGGACCTGGCCTTCTACGGCATCATCTCGGCGTTGATCGCGCGCGGGTCGTCGCTGGCCGCCGTCCCCATCGCGGTGCTGTTCGCCGGCCTGTCGCTGGGCGCCCGGTTCGCTCAGGGGGCGCTGCACCTGCCCTTCGGCGTGGACTATGCGCTGCTGGGTCTCCTCATGATGACCTTCGTGGGCTCGCAGGTCGTGTACAACTTCCGTCTGTCCTGGCGGCGCCTTCCGGCCGGCGCGGCGGCGGCCGTGGCGCCGCGGATTCCGGAGGCCTGAGGGCCGATGTGGGAGCTGCTGGCCCGGAGCCTGGAGGCCTCGACGATCTTCCTCTTCGCGGGCCTGGGCGAGCTCATCGACCAGCGCTCGGGCGTCCTCAATGTGGGGCTCGAGGGCGTCATGCTCTTCGGCGGCACCGCGGCGTTCATCACGGCGCAGACCACGGGCAGCTATCCGCTGGGCTTTGCCGCAGGGCTGGCCGTCGGGGCCCTGCTCGGCGTGGCCCACGGCTTCTTCTCCATCAGTTTGCGCGGCGACCAGGTGGTCAGCGGCATGGGGCTGTGGATCCTGAGTTTCGGGCTGACCACCTTTCTCGGCAGCCGATACACCGGACCGCTGGGGCTGCCGCGCATCCCCGCGGTGGCCGGCCTGTCGCCGTTCTTCCCCCTGGGCGTGCTCCTGATCGCCGCCGGCTGGGTGCTGCTCTTCCGGACGAGCCTGGGGCTGGCCGTCCGCTCCGCGGGGGAGAATCCGGCGGCGGCGGAGGCGTCCGGCGTGAACGTCGCGGCCATCCGCTACCTGTGCGTGACGGTGGGGGGCGCGCTGGCGGGGTTGTCCGGGGCCACCTACACCCTGTCCTACAACCCGGTCTGGACCTACAACTTCCTGATGGGCTGGGGATTCGTCAGCCTGGCGCTGGTCTTCTTCTCGATGTGGAATCCGTGGATTCTGCTGGCCGGCGCCACGCTGTTCGGCCTCATGTGGCAGCTCTCCCTGAGCCCGGAACTGGTGCTGCCGGGCGTCCTCTCCCGCTACATCTGGCGCACGGTGCCCTTCGCCATCACCATCCCGATCCTGGTCGTCATCTCCACGTCCTGGTTCCGCACCCGCTGGGGGCTGGCCCGCCCCGAAGCGCTGGGGCGACCCTACGTCAAGGGCTAACCCCTCACCTGCTCTTCGACCACACGATGCCCACGCGGTTCTTCATCCGGATGGATCTGCCCACCGGGTCGTAGAGGAACGCCCAGCGATACCGCTGCTCACCGTCCCGGTAGAAGACGGTGTACAGCGTCAGGGGTCCCTGACGGCGCGATTCGACCCTGTCGATCGGGTGCGACGAAGAGCCGCCCTCCCCGGTTCCGAAGACGATGGCGTCGGGCCGCAGCTCGAAATACCGGTCGGCGTAAGGCGGCGTCGGCGTCCGCCACACCCCGACCAGCTCCTCGGGCACCGTGGAGGAGCGCCGCGTCCCGCACCCGGCCGTCAGCGCCACCAGGACGACGGCCACGGCCGCCGTCACCCTGCTCATCGGGACTCCCCGGGCGCCGGCTGCGCCCCCACCGGAAGGAGACCTGCCGTCCCGGCATCCCGCGCGGAACGCCGTGCCGCCCGCTGGCCGGACCAACGCGCCGGGTCCCCGGCCACCACCTGGAGAAACGCCTCGACCACCCGCGGGTCGAACTGTGTTCCGGCGCCCTTCCTGATGACCTCCACGGCCTGCTCGGGATGCAGACCGCGCCGGTACGGTCGGCTGGAAACCAGCGCGTCATAGGTATCGGCCACAGCCAGCACGCGGGCGTGCAGGCTGATCGCCTCCCCCTTGAGGCCTTCAGGATAGCCTGATCCGTCGAACCATTCGTGGTGCTGGCGGACGATGGGCAGGCACGCCTCGAACCCGGGGATCGGCTCCAGGATGCGCGCTCCGATGGCGACGTGCGCCTGAACCTCCCGCTGCTCTTCTTCCGTCAGCTTCCCGGGCTTGTCCAGAATGTCCCCGGGGGTGCCGATCTTGCCGATATCGTGGAGCAGCCCGCCGCGACGGAGGATCTCCAGCTCCGCCGCCGACAGGCCCATCGTCCGAGCGATGGCCGTGGCCAGGTCGGTGACACGCTCGGAGTGACCCGAAGTCCACGGCGACTTGGCGTCGATGGCGCGAGCCAGGGCGGTCAAGGTACCCCAATGCAGCTGGCGGAGTTCCGCGACCAGGCGGGCGTTGGAGAGCGCCACCGCCACCTGGTCCGCGACCTGCCGGACCAGCCGCACGTCTTCTTCGGAATGGACCGGGACGGGGTGCCCCAGGCTGATGACCGCGGCGGCCGCCCCGTCCAGGAAGATGGGCGCGACGAGAAAGGAACGCATCCCGCGGGCGGCCAGCGGCGCGAGGTAGGGCGGCAGGACCTCCCGCCCGTCGGGGATCCAGACCTCGGGATGGTCGAACAGATCCCGCAGATCGCCGGGGGCCAGGAGGATCTCCAGGCGGACCTCGCCGTCGACGGCCGTACGGAGATACGTGGTCGCCCCGACCGGCGGGGCACCCTGCAGCAGGCTGATGCTGACGCCGTCGTGGGGAAGGAGGTCGCGCAGGTAGACCAGCACCGCTTCCACGATGCGCGAGGGTTCCCACGAGGAGAGAATCGCCCGGTCGATCTCATTGATCGCCTTTAGAGAGGCGAACTGCCGGCCCAACCGGGCGGTCATCACATTCAGGGAGGCAGCCAGCTCCTGGAACTCGTCGCCGCTGGTGACGGTGACGCGGGTCTGGAAGTCCTGGTTGGCGATCCGTCGCGTCGCCTCGCGCAGCTTCTCCAGCGGCACCAGGTTCCGCCTGATCTGGGTCAGGCTGAGCAGCACCACAACCCACAGCGCCAGGAAGGTGATGAGCAGGAAGAGCCGCCGGAAGTTCGCCAGGGGCGCCAGCACGTCGCTGCGGGCCTGGCTCACGACCACGACCCACCGCGGCGTGAAAAACGCGGGCCTGAGGTAGACGGTCCAGTAGTCGGCCAGGTACTCCCCGTCGTCGCGCACCCACCGGAAGCGCCCCGCCGTGGAGCGGCGCACCGCCTCCAGCGCCTCCTGCGGCAGCACGGGGGGCGGGTCGGAGGAACAGAACAGCACCCGGTTCGCCTGATCGAGGACACAGAGATCGACAAAGGCGGGAAGCCCGTCGACCTCCCACAGGTAGGCCGGCCTGATCTGGCCGACCAGCATGCCCCGCTCCGGACGCGCCGGGTCGACGTTCCGGCTCATGAAGACGCAGGGGGCGGTCTGCCCGCAGGGTGCCGTTGAAATCACGCTCCTCCCGGTCTGCAGGTGTCGGTATTCCTGGGCCGTCAGCGGCCGCGGAGTCTGGATCCGTCCCCGGAGGGGCCGCCGCCGACCGTCGGCGGCGACGAGGTCCACACCTGCGAACCGCTCCTCCAGGTCCGCCTGCAGGGCGGCCGACGGCCCGGTCGGAAAGGCGGCCACGCCGTCCAGCATGGCCGCGATCAGCCGCAGTTCGGCGTCGAGGAAGGACAGTCGCTCGAAGATGCTCATGCCCTGCGCCTTGCTGACCTGGCGGAGTTGCTGCTCGCCGTGGGCCGTCAGCTGCCCGCTGACGTGGTGGAAGGCGAGGACGGCCAGCGCACCGAGAGGCAACAGCGCGCACAGGATGAACAGGGAGAAGATCCGACCGGCGACGCGGCTGCGCAGAGAGGTCGGGTCGAATCTCATCCCCGTCTTCCCTCAGTACTGGGACGCCAGGCCCACATAGGCGCCGTCGTTGGCGCGGATGATGTCGTCCTGACTGACGCCGGCCGTCAGGGCCGGAGCGCTCTTCCCGTCCTTGCCCACGCTGTAGAGGTCGTAGGCCGTGTTGAGCGGCACCAGGAAACGGTCCTTCCGCATCTGCCCTTTGCCCTTGACCTCCGCGAAGTTCAGGTACTGATAGGGCGCACCCCAGGGATCACGGGAGCTTCTCCCGAGGTCGGCGAGCGTGCGCGGCAGCGAACCGGTGGCGAGCTCGTAGGCGCCGATCTCGGACTCCAGGGTGCGGATGTCGGCGACGGCGCGGGCGATCCGGGCCGCCTCCAGAGCGGAGCGGAGATTGGGGACGAGGATGGCGGCGACGGTCAGGACGATGGCGGCGGCGACGACGAGCTCGATCAGGGTGAACCCGTGATGTCGCGGCCCGGGACACCCCGAGTCCGGGGACGCGCGGCGGAGCTCGACCTCGTCGGGCATCGATGAATCCTCGTCTTCCCGGCGTGGCCCGGCGCACCGAGACGATCGTCCTGCCTCCACCTTCCGGCGCACGGGAAAAGTGCAGAGCCACTCCTCCCCAGGCTCCTGGAGCAAGATCGGTGCCGCAAACCGGGCGCCCCCCGACTACCGCTGCCCGAGCATGGGCAGCTCGTACACCGACTTCCAGCCCGGGCTCAACGGCTCTTTCAGGTAGGGCTCCAGCTCCGTGGGATCGCGCAGGGAGATCAGCTCGGGCGGCGGCACCGTCCCGGGCGGGTACCGCTCCAGGATCTCATCGTGCACCAGCGTCAGGTAGCGGAGGATCGCGGCCAGGGGCCGCTTGGCCTTCCACGCCTCGCCCCTGGTGGCCCGCCCCACGACGCCCTGGGGCGTCCCTTTGATCTCGATCGCGGCGTGCCCCTCGCCCTCGCTCCACCGGTGGGGACGGCGGTAGGCGTCCACCGCAGTGTCGAAGTGTCCGCCCGGCAGGAGGGCCACCGGCTCGGTATCCACGGCGTAGGCCATGTCCACCATCTCCGGGTAGAGGAACAGCGACAGCGAGGTCTCCGCCTCATCGGCGTGGACAAAGGGCGTGTCGAAGACGCCGCCCTGCTCCCGGGGGCGGAAGAATTCCCGCACCGCCCGGTGCCAGTCCACCACCCGGAACACTCCGGGCAGCCGGTACCGCCGGCAGAACTCCTGCACCGCGCCCTCCAGAACCCACAGCTGCCCGTGGTTGTTGACGATGATCTGTTTGCGGAAGCCGTCGTTCCACAGCCCCAGCATCACATCGATCATCACTTCCTTTGCCACCTCGTCCCGCAGGATGACGGTCCCGGGCATCCCCAGGTGGTGGTAGGGATGCGCCCCGTACATCAGCGGGGGCAGGGCCAGGTTGACGGGAGCGCCGCGTTTCGCCGTGTACCGTCGCACCCCCTCGCAGATCATGCTGGCATACAGCGTATCCACCGCGCTGACCATGGCCTGACCGTGGTTCTCGGTGGATCCGACCGGGATGAGCACGATGTCGTTCTTGCGGCGGTTGGCCTCCAACTGGTGCCGGATCGTGGTCTGGATGTACGCGCCGGGTGTGGCCCACTCGCACGGGGAGGGCACGCCGTAGTCGGCGAGAATGGCGTCGATCTCCTCGTCGCTGGCCTCCCAGATCGCCCGCTTCAGCCGGCCCACCGCGGTGTCTTCGAACCAGAGATCCGGAGCAGGCCGGCGTGACCCTCCTGTCGGTGCCTGGCTCATGGCAAACCTCCTCCAACCGGATTCCTCTCCCCCATTATCACGTTGCCAGGCCGGACTCCGTCATCGGGCGCGCGCCGGATGATCCGGCCTCACCGCCGCGCCCGACGCCCCGGATCGGCGACAAACCTGATGGTTCTCCTCGGACCCCTCGCGTACACTGGTAGCGGAGGTGGCTGTCATGACCCATTCCGATCTCGCCTCGGGGGCGGCGCCGGGCCGGGAGCAGCTCCTGGCCATCTGCCCGCGCTGCGGTCGTATCTTTGCCCCCACCGCCGGGGCCGGCTGCCCCACCTGCGGGTTCCCGTTGAGCGCCATCCTGGCCCGTCCGTCGGATCTCGCGCCCCGTGGGGGAAGCCCGGCAGACGACCGCGTGAGTGCCGAGGGATCCCGGGCACGGGGGAGCCGTCACTGAGACCATGCGCGCCGTCGTGAAGGCCCGGCCCGGGCCCGGACTGGACCTGGAAGAACATCCTGTCCCCGAGCCCGGGCGCGACGAGGTCCTGATCCGCGTCCGGGCGGCTTCCATCTGCGGCACGGACCTGCATATCTGGCGCTGGGATCCGTGGGCGCAGCGCCGCATCCGTCCGCCCGTGATCGTGGGACACGAGGTCTGCGGCGAGGTCGCGGCGGTCGGCAGCGACGTGACCGGGATCGATACCGGAACGCTGGTCTCGGCGGAGAGCCATGTCGTCTGCGGCGTCTGCGACCTGTGCCGGACCGGGCGGGGCCACCTCTGCCGCAACACGCGCATCCTGGGCGTGGACCGCGACGGCGGCTTCGCCGAATACGTGACGATCCCCGCCATCAACGCCTGGCCGAACCCGCCGGAGATGCCGGCGGAGATCGCCGCGCTGCAGGAGAACTTCGGCAACGCGGTGCACACGGCGTTCCAGGTGGACCTCCGCGCCAGGAAGGTGCTGGTCACCGGCTGCGGCCCCGTGGGCGTGATGGCCATCGCCGTGGCCAAGGCCATCGGCGCGCGGGCCGTTTATGCCACCGACGTCAGCCCCTACCGGCTCGACCTGGCCCGGACCATGGGGGCCGACGCCGTCTGCAACCCCACGGAGTCCAACGTGGTCCAGACCGTCCTGGACCTCACCGAGGGCGAAGGCGTCGATGTGTTGCTGGAGATGTCCGGGGCGCCCTCAGCGCTGCGGGAGGGCCTGGAGCTCCTCAAGCCCGGGGGCGAAGCGGCGCTCCTCGGCCTGCCGGGGCGGCCGGTGGAACTCGATCTCGACACCCTGGTCATCTTCAAGGGCATCACCGTGCACGGCATCGTCGGCCGGCGGCTGTGGGAGACCTGGTACCAGGCCCGCGGGCTGCTGCGGGCCCGTGCCTTCGACCTGACCCCACTGGTGACTCACCGCTTCCCGCTGGACCGGTTCGAAGAGGCCTTTGAGTTGATGGCCTCGGGGCAGTGCGGCAAGGTCGTCCTGGTGCCCTGAGGGCCCGCCGCGGTGGATGCCTGCGGGGTGGCGCTACCCGAAGAGGATGGCCAGGCTGCCCAGCAGCGAGGTCACGCTGCCCACGGCGACGCGCACCCCGATCTCCTCATCCACGGGCAGGAGCCGACGGCTGAGGAAGATGACGAGCAGCACCTGGAGGTTGTAGAGCGCGGAGACGTTGGCCACGGGGCTCCGCTGCAGCGCCATGAACAGCAGCAGGATGGCGGCGGTGTTGCTCAGCGCGCTGATCAGCACGTCACGATTCCCCAGCTCCCGACGGGGGAAGCGCGGCATCCGTACCGAGAGCCAGGTGGCCTGCCCGAGAAAGGCCACGGAGGCGCCGATGGCCGCCCCGAGTACCGGCGAGGGCGTAAGGCTGAGCCCGGCGCGCCTCAGTGAATCGCCCACGGCAAAGGCGACCGCCGAGGCCAGCGCGGCCAGGACGCCCAGGCCGTCGACGCGGGATTGTTGCTGCCGCTCCCGGCTCACCACCAGCCACAGCCCGGCGGTGACCAGGGCCGCTCCGGCCAGCTGGAGGGCCCGCGGCAGTTCCCGCAGAAACACCAGGCCGACCAGCACGGCGAACAGCGTGTTGGACAGCCGGATCGCCGTGGACCGCGAGGGTCCGATCCGCAGCACACTCTGATAGGCCAGGTTCCGCCCGATAAAAGTCCCGGCGACGCCGCCCAGGACGAAGAACACCACGGCGTGCGCGGTGAGCAGGCGATGGCTGCCCCTGGCGATCTCCCAGACGGCCAGACCGCCGAAGACCACGACGTTGGAGAGCATGCTGACGAAGACCCCGACTTCAGGAGCCACCGGGCCGCCGGCGGAGTGGCCGGGAACCATGAACCGCCGGGAATAGACAATGCTCAGGGCAAAGGCCAGGGCGGCCAGAAGCGCCAGCAGTTCCCCTCTCATCACCGTGCTCATGGACAGGACACTGGTGCCGGGGGACGGACTTGAACCGCCGACGCCGGGCTCTTCAGGCCCGCGCTCTACCAGCTGAGCTACCCCGGCACGCTGTTGGCGGGAGCGACGGGATTTGAACCCGCGATCTCCTGCGTGACAGGCAGGTGTGTTGAACCAGGCTACACCACGCCCCCGGATGGACGGCTCCCGCCCAGGGCATTATACCGTCGCCGCGCACGGCGGGTCAACGCAAAGGCGGCAGGCGTTTTCGGGACACGGCGAATAGAAGCACAGCGATGCCCGACCTCCCGGCCACATTGCGCGTCGTCTACGATGCCCGCGGCCACGCTCCGGACGAAGTCGCCCTGGGGGACGTGTACCTCGATCTCGATTTCCCAGACGTCGTGGAGCGGCCCTTCGTCTATGGCAACATGGTGCAGACCTTCGACGGACAGGCGGTGCTCCAGGGACGCGCCTACACCATCGGCAGCGCGGTGGACCACTTCCTGCTGCGCCAGCTCCGGGTGCACGCCGACGCCGTCCTCTACGGCGCCGGGACGCTGCGCCTCGACGACGTGATCGTCACGACGCACCCCCACCTGCAGGAGCGGCGGCGCCGCGAGGGCCGGCCGCCCAACCCGCCGACCGTCGTCGTCTCCGCCACCGCCCGGTTCGGCGATGAGGTCCTGCGGTCGAAGCAGTTCTTCCGGCGGACGGACTTCGACCGGATCGTGGCGACGACATCCCGCGCCTCCGAGGCGGCCCTCAGGCGCCTGCGGGAGCTGGGGGTGGCGGTGGAGATCCTGCCGGCCGGAGCCCACGGGGAGGTGGACCTGACGGCGCTGCTGCGGTGGCTGCAGGCCCGCGGGGTCCACAGGGTCCTCTGCGAGGGGGGTCCCACCCTCAACGCGGCCCTGGACCGCGCCGGCCTGATCGACGAACTGTTCGTCACGGTGGCCCTGCGCCTGGGCGGGGAGACCGGCCGGCCCCGCATCTTCGGCGCGCCGGTACCTTCCCGCAGGCTCATCCCGGTGCAGATCCTGCTGTTCGTGGACGGCGCCGGCCCGCGGGAGATGTACTTCCGACTCCGCCTGTCCCCTCCCTGACGGCCGCGGAAACCGAGCAGTCGTGGAATCCTGCGGGCATTTCCATGGAAGAAACGGGCATACCATCAGGATGGGCCATGACCACGGCAGCGCGTCTCCAGGCAGCGGGCGGCGTTGTGCGGCGCCTCAACGCGGCGGTGAAGTCCCGCCGGCTCTACGGGCCGGGCCACGCCCTCCGCACCCAGACCGTCTCGGCCTTCGTCGCCGGCGTGGCCGGCTACCACGAGCGGTTCGGCAGTTTCGTCCTGGAGACCCATCGCGACGGATTGATCGTTGAGGGCCAGCCCTTCGACGGCGGCGAGTCGGTGCACAACCTGGCGCTGCACCTCTACGCCATGGGCATCTGGCAGCTGATCATCACCCCCGGGCTCACCGAGGACGAAGTGGAACGGCTGCTGGAGGTCGTCACCCTCGACCGGGAGGAGGTCCTCGCCGCCGGCGGGTTCGTCCCCCTGCTGGCGGCGCGCCACATCAGCCATGTGCGCGTCGTCGAGCTGCGGCCCGGCGAAGAGGACGTCGCCCAGATCACCCCGCAGCTCCTCCAGGACCTCATCGCGGGACGGCTCAGTCCCTCCGATCAGGCGATGCTGTTGGGTCTGCTGCGGGCCGGTCCGGACCAGGCGGCCCGGCTGGTCAGCGTGGTGGTGGAACGGGCGAAGCAGGCCTTCCCCGACGCCACAGGCGAGGCGCTGGCCGGCCGAATCTACGAGGCCCTGGCGGCCCTGGACCGGCTGATCGCGGACACGCCGCCCGGAGAGTCCCAGGATCTGCTCAGGGCCCTGGCCACGGCCGTGGCGGACCTGGAGGATCCCACCGACGGCGCGGTGCCCAGGACGATCCTGGGCGCGGCGGCCGAAGACATGTCGGCGCGGGCGCTGCTGGCGGCGATGACCTCCGAGCAGATCGCCCGCATGGTCATCCCCTGCCTGGAAGCGGGAGAGCCCCCGCCCCAGCTCGGCCAGATCGTCCAGGGGCTGCCCTTCGATCCGGACAAGGCCCGGGAGACGCTGGCCCTGATCTCGCAGCGCACGGGGCGATCCTTCGACATCCCGGCGCTGCTGGAAGAAATTTCCGTTCCCGGTTGGATCCGCAACTTCCCCCAGGATCTGGTGGACTTCCGCATCACGGCAGACGACGTGGCCGTCACCGACGAGGAGGTCCAGGCGCTGGCGGGGGAGGCCCGCACCGATGAGGCCTGGATCGCCCGCGAGCACCTGCAGATGCTGCTGCACCTGGCCGCCGCAGAGGAAGATTCCGCGGAACGCCAGGCAGCGCTCGACCTCATCGTCGCCACCGCGATGCGCCAGCCCGGCGCAGGCCAGGGGGAACTCGCCGCGCTGGCGCTGCGCGGATTGGGCGGTCTGGCGGCGGAGGCGGGCGCCGCGGCGGAGGCGGGCCGCGCCGCTCTGAGGTCGCTGCTCTCCCGCCTGGCCCAAGCGCTGGCCGTCCGGGAGGTGTGGACCTGGGCGGACGACCATCCCCTGCTGGTGAACCTGCGCTTGGCGGCCCGCCCGGCGGCGGCCGCCCTGGTGCATCTGCTCCCGCAGGAGCACGACCCGGCGCGGCGACAGGTGTTGATCGCCCTGGCCGCCCGGCTCGGTGATGCCGCCGTCGAACCGCTGGCCGCGCGCCTGAACGACCCCAATCCGGAGCTGGTCCGGCCCATCGTCCAGGCCCTGGGGCAGATGCGGACCGCCGCGGCGGTCCGCGCGCTGCGCGCGGCCGCCGCCCACCCCGCCGTCGCCGTGCGGCGGGAGGCCATGGACGCGCTGCGGACTTCGCAACTCCCCCAGGCGCAGGACACCCTGGTCGCCTTCCTGCGCGACCCCGATCCGGAGGTCCGCCGGCACTGCATCGGCCAGCTCACTCCGGACACCGTGCGGCGGATGACCAAGGACCTGGTGGCGATGCTGGCCGCCCCCGAGCTGGCCCGCGCCCCCGAAGTCCGCCGGGCCGTGTGCGAAGCGCTCGTCCGCGGCCGGGCCGTCGAGGCCATCCCCCAGCTGCGCAGGCACGGCTCGCCTTTCAGACTGCGGGCCGCGGATCGCACCGTGGCCCGTCACGTGCGGGCGGCGGTGGCGGCGCTGGAACGGATGCAGCTTCCGACGACGGCCGCGCCGCGGAGGGCGGCCTCATGATGACCCGCAAGCCGTCGGTGACGGCCACGCTGCTGCGCTACCTGGCCGCGGCCAGCAAACACCGCGCGATGTATCCGACCGACCATCCCCTGGTGCGCCGGTCGATGGACGACCTGGTGCAGGTGGTGGACCTGCTGCTGCGCGACCGGGAAGCCGTCACCTTCCAGATCCACGAGGATACTTTCTTCCTGGACAACGTCATGCTGCCCGAGGAGAGCCTGCGCAACGCCGGGTTGCTGACGGCCTGTCTGGAGCGCGAGATCGGTCTATTCCAGTTCCGCCGGGGCGTCCCCGCTTCCGAGCTCGCCGGCTTCGTCGAGGTGCTCACGACCTCGCCCCAAGCCGTGCGGGCCGCCGGCGGTCCGGCCGCCCTTCTGCAGGCGAAAGGGGCGACCCATCTGGGGATCGAGCCGCCGCGCGCCGCCCGGCCCCACGAGGCGGAGATCGAGGTCGATCCAGGCAACGCCTACGATGCCGGCCATACCGTCGTGCAGGTCCTGCGGGCGCAGGCCGCGCGGCGGGCGCCCCTGGATATGAACAAGGCCCGGATCTTCCTGTCCGCGGCCATCGAGGTCGTCCGGGACAACCGGTTCACCCTGCTCGGCCTGACGGCAAACCGGGACTACGACGAGACCAGCAGCTACCACGCGGTGAACGTCTCCATCCTCTCGCTGCTGCTGGGGTTGCAGCTGGGCCTGCAGCACGAGGCGCTGATGGCGTTGGGAATGAGTGCGCTGCTCCACGACATCGGAAAAGTGCGGGTGCCGCAGCATCTGCTCAGTCGCGCCGCGCCAATGACGGACGAGGAACGGGCCGTCCTCCAGCGCCATCCCGTCCACGGCGCCAGCATCCTGCGGGATATGGAAGGCCTCGGCCGTCTGGCCGCGGTGGTGGCCTTCGAACACCACGCCCACTACGATCTCACCGGGTATCCGACGCTGCCGGGCAAAGCGCATCCCAATATCTTCACCCGCCTCGTGGCCGTCGCCGACGCCTACGATACGGTGACCTGCGCGCGGCGCTGCGCGGGCCGGCCGCTGCGGCCGGAACTGGGGATGAAGTGGATCGCCGCGGGGCTGGGCACGATCTTCGATCCCGTGGCCGGCAAGGTGTTCCTGAAGATGATGGGGATCTACCCCGTGGGCAGTCTGGTGGAGCTCAACACGGGGCGGCTGGCCGTCGTGATGCGCCCCTCCGAGCAGTTCGTGGACCGGCCGCTGGTCCGGCTGCTGCGGGACGGAACCCTGGAGGAGGTCGTCGATCTCGCCGCCGATCCCTCCCGGTGGATCACGGCTGGCGTCGATCCCGAAGACGTCGGGGTGGACCTGGCCGCGCTGCACCGGCAGGCCGCGGGCTAAATTTTCTTATTTCTTGAGGTGGAGCACAAGATCCCGCGCCTGCGGCGGCGTGAAGGCGCGGGCCCCCGCCCCCGCGGCGACGGTTCCGGAGCCGGCGATCGTCCCCGTCGCGGGGTCGAACCACTCGTAGCGGTACGTACCGGAAGGCAGGGCGAGGGAGAACGCCGCGCCTGTGGCGGTGTAGACCACGTATTCCGCTCCCGGATCGGCCAGGACATAGATCCGATCGCCGGAGCGGACGAGCGCGTTGGCGGGCGTCATCGTCCAGTACGGAATGCCGCGCTCCGCCCAGAAGCGCACCAGATGGCCGATGTCGGTATACTCCGGCCGGTCCAGCCAGCGCGTGGTGAAGATGGGCGCCGTCCCGTCGCAGCCCTGCAGCCCGCAGTCGCCGGCGCTGCCGAAGCCGCCGGCCAGCGCGATGCCCCAGATCGCCCGTCGGTGCTGGTCGCGATCGTAGACGGCGACCCCGGCCTGCGGCCGCTCGCCGATGTAGCCGTACTCGTCGTTGACCACCGGCATCCCCCGGCCGCGGTTGAAGAGAATGCCGGCGTGGCCCCACTCGTCGCCGTGGATGTACCGGCGGTTGCGCAGGCCGTACTGGATCACGGCGTGCACCGGCCAGGACGACCCGAAGAATTGAAAGTCGATCCGGGTCCGCTGGTGGATGGACAGCGGCCGCAGGAATCCCCCGCGGCGCATCCACGGATCTTCGTTGCGCACGATGGCGCCGATTGCGTTCCAGTATTCCTGCGGCCGGTCGGTGTACTCCCACTCGTTGGTCAGGGTCCAGATGACGTGGTGAAAGGCACCGTAGCGGGCCAGGGCGTACCGCACGTACCGTTCGTCCTGGGCCGGCGTCCCAAAGGCGCCGGGCGCGTCGGTGAAGAGGATCACGTCGGCCACGAGCCCTGCGGCTTCGAGGTAGCGGATAACGGTATCGAAGGCGCGCCAGTAGGGCAGATCCAGGGTGTCGTGGTCGCCCCCGGCGAAGGGCGCGGCGCAGGGTACGCCGACGCGGCGACCGGCGCACCAGGTGGTCAGGAGGAGTCGAATCTTGTTCATGCCGTGGGCGGCCGTGGCATCGACCGCCGCACGCCACGGATCGCCGGCCAGCGCGGCCAGGACCATCTGGTAATAGGTCTGGCCCCACATGAAGTACCGTGTCCCGTCGTCCCAGACGAAACTGTGGGGGTGGGCCTCGTCACGGCGGAGAAAGCCGTGGTTCCCGGCCGGGGGTGGACCGACCTGCAGGATCCCTGTCGTTTCTAGCCCGGCATCCGGCGGCGAGGACGCCGTACTGTACCGCCACTCCCCCTCCGCGGTGGGCGTGAACCTGATTCGGTACGTCGCTCCGCCGTCCCAGAAGCCGCGTACGGTCATCCGCTCCCCGCTGGGCCCGGTGAAGGTTGCGGTGACCGTGACGTCGCGATAGGGATCGGCGACGGGACGGATCGCGGTGAGCGAGATCTCGTGCACCGTCCACTTCGGGACGGCCACCGGGGTCGCGGAAAAGAGATCAGTGGGTCGTGAGGCTTCGATCATGGCCCATCCGAGAAGGCCCAGGAGGATACCCGCCAGCAGGCCCGGGCGGTACAGCATCAGGAAGCCGCGGTGAGACTTTCGACTTTCTCCACGGCGAACTCTCCCCCTGGTCACCCTCTCCGTCCCCCTCATACAGGGACACTCGGGCGGCGCCCGGCAGGATGTCGACGCGCACCAGCCCGTCGATGCGCCCCGCCGGAAAGGGCTCGTCTTGGGTCCATCCGTAGACGAACCATACTCGAGGGTTCTCCCGAACATACTGTTCGAGCCGACGGATGTCCTCCTCCGTCATCTGCCGCCCCAGAAGCCACTCCGCCCTTCTCAGCTCACCTGGCCTCCCGGGAAAATCCGCGGGAATCCCACGGCGGATCACGTCGGGCCCACCGAATCTCACGTAGTAGTAGTCGAAGAGGATGACGCCCGAGGGCAGGTAGAAGACCACGACGTCTCCCCGCTTGGCACGTTGGGCTATGTGGCGCGCGATCGTCTCCTTCCTCGCCTTCGGATGACGGAAGTAGCTTGCGGCCCCGGCCAGATTCAGCGTCAGCAACCCGATCACGGCGGTAGTCGCCAGCTTCTTGGGGTACGCGACCACAGCGCGGGCAATGGCCACGGCCGCCGGGATGCTCGTCCAGATCACCGCCCTGGCCGCTCCATCCCACCGCAAGGCGCGGTGGAAGACGAAGGGACCGACAGCGAACAGGAGGAGCGGGGCCACCAACCACAGGACCGCCACGGCCACCCGCTCCCAGCGAGGATCCCGGATGGTCTGCCAGAGGACATGGCCCGCCAGCGCGGGCAGGATCAGTGCGACCAGCGGCGGCTCCCAGCGCGGCGGCAGGGGGAGCCCCTGCAGGGGAAAGTAGAGCCGTTCCAGCGCCGTGAGGGCATCGCCGACCGCCATGGTAGTGGTTCCACGATCGGTGAGAATCTGCTCTATCGCCGGAATCATCCACGGACTCCACAGGGCCAGCACGGCCAGCTGCGCCAGGGCGTACCGGAGGAGGAAACCGGCCCGCAGGGCCTGCCGGCCGAACCCGGCGCTGAGCAGCAGGACAGCGGCGACGGCCCAGAAGAGGACTGCCGCGTCATGACTCCACAGGGCGAGCGCCGTCCCGCCGACGTAGGCCAGCCATCCCCGGCGACGGAGACCGCCTCCGCTCGGCTGGCCTGCCGCCTGATCAATCGCCGCCGCGCCCCACATCGCGAGGAGACAGGCGAAGGCAAACAGCGCGTACATTCGCGCCTCCTGCCCGAAGTAGAGATGGAAGGGGGACGTGGCGATGAGTGCGGTGGCCAGGAGGGCCGCCGTGTCGCCCGCCAGCCGGCGCCCGAGCGCGTACACAAGCGGCAAGGCAGCGATACTGATGGCCGCCGACGGAAGACGGAGGATCGCCTCGTGGTCCCCGAACCATCCCGTCCAGAGGTGCAGGAGGCCGTAGTAGAGCGGGGGGTGGAAGTCGATGAGCCGGCTCAGACGCCAGATGTCGGCCGCCGTCCGGCCCGCCATCCACCAGCTGAAGGCCTCATCGTACCAGAGGGTCTTGCGGCCGATGGCCGATAGCCGCAGACAGGCGCCAGTAACGATGACCAGCGCGAGGAGAAGCTCGCGCCCGACGGCGACCCGTTTCCAA
The DNA here is from genome assembly GCA_031459765.1 of Armatimonadota bacterium. Classification (NCBI taxonomy): domain Bacteria; kingdom Bacillati; phylum Candidatus Sysuimicrobiota; class Candidatus Sysuimicrobiia; order Candidatus Sysuimicrobiales; family Candidatus Kaftiobacteriaceae; genus Candidatus Kaftiobacterium; species Candidatus Kaftiobacterium secundum. The sequence goes on from JAVKHY010000013.1 coordinate 21,486, forward strand.
CGGAAAGCGATCTTCTTGGCAAGATGGCCGGGTGGCCGGACAAGAATATCCACGGAGGACAAGGTCATACTAGTATGAGAGTTTGTTGTCCGTACATCTGTCTCCGGACGGATTATGGCGGGCACGCCGCTGGAGGTGTGACTCCTCCGCCGAAGTTCCACCCGGACCCTCGGGAAAAACAACAAGAGACGGTCGCGAACCGTCTCTTGTCATCAACGCAGTCGTGAACGCCTGCGTCGGGTCTACTTCTTCTTCTTCTTGGCCGCCTTCTTCTTGGCCATTGACCACCCTCCCTCTTGCGCCTCCGCGCGCGGATCTGGACGGCTGCGTGCCGTCACGCACAATAGTTCGCCACCACATATAGTTCTCCTCCTCCCTCCGGCCACTATTTTTGGTGGCGGAGTTGAGGCAACGGAGGATGGAGCGCGGGACGGCCGAAGGAAGGGGAAAGGTCGGACCATGCGGACGCTTGCCGTTCTGGTGCTCATCGCGGCCACCCTGCCGACGCGGACACCGCCGGCTTGGGCCCAGCCTCCGAATGACGTGGCGGGGCACTGGGCGGCGGAACGCATCGCCCTCCTGCTGCGACGCGGAATCGCACCCCCGGGAGCCGACCAGACCTTTCGTCCCGATGACCCGATCAGCCGGGCGGAGTTCCTGCGGTGGGTGATCGCCGCCGCGGGGCTGCCGGTGCGTCCCGGCGCCCTCACCTCCTTCGTAGACGTCCCACCCTATCATCCTGCGTCGCCCTTCGTGGAGGCGGCGGTGGCCCGGGGCATCATCCCGCGGACGCCGATGTTTCTCCCCGACGCCCCGGTGACGCGCCTGGAGGCCGCGATGATTGCCGTCCGCGCCATCGGCTACGCGGCGGAAGCTGCGGCGCTGGCTCTGCAGCCTCCGCCCTTTGAGGATGCGGCGACGCTGGCGGAGGCGGAGCGCGGCGCCGTCAACGCGGCGCTGCGCATGGACCCGCCGCTGCTGGCCGAACCGGCCGCCGCGACCTTCCGGCCCCAGGACCCGATGACGCGCGCCGAGGCGGCGTCGCTCGCGGCCGGCGTCCTGCTCGGCGTGGAGAACGGCGTGCGGCTGCGCGCAACGATCCCGGTCGCCCCGGGCCTGGAGTTGCTGGTGGAAAAGCGGGGTGTGCTGCGCGCTCCGGTCCTGTGGCGGGTACAGGTCGGCGCCTTCACCAGCGAGAGCAACGCCCGCCGTCTGGCCCTGCGCCTGCAGGAGCGCGGCCTGCCGGTGGACGTGGAGTTCCAGGACGGGTTCTACAAGGTCCGCGCGGGCAACTTCGCCAGCATCGTGGATGCCCAGGCCCTGAAGGAACGGCTGGGCCGCGAGGGATACGCCACCTGGGTGGTGCAGACGCTGCCGTCCTTCGAAGGACTGGCCGGTCCTTCGCGTGAAGCGGCCCTGTTCCTCGATCCCACCTCCGGGGCCCGGCTCGTCCCCGCGGTGGGCGACGGCGGCCGGATGCGCCGGCAGCGGGTGAGCGAGATCGCCAGACGCACCGGAGCGCTGGCCGCGGCCAACGGCGGCTACTTCTCCGCCGCCGGAGACCCCCTGGGCTGCCTGATGATCGACGGCGAGTGGGTGAGCGAACCCGACGTCCGGCGCTCCTGTGCCGGGATCACGGCGGAGGGGACGGTGCTCTTCGACCGGCTCCATGCGGAGTTCACGGCGCTGGCCGGGGAGGCCTCGGCCCGGATCGACGGGCTCAACCGCGAACGGCGTGCCGACGAGCTGATCCTGTACCGGCCGATCTACGATGCGAGCACGCGGACCAACGCCTTCGGCGCCGAGGCGGTGGTGAGCAACGGCGTCGTCGTCTCCGTCGCGGACCAGCGGGGAAACTCTCCGATCCCGCGGGACGGATTCGTGCTCTCCGGACACGGGCGGGCGCGGCAGTGGATCCTGCGCGCCCTGGCTCCGGGCCTGCCGGTCGTCGTGCAGACCGTGCTGGTTCCCCGCGGGGCGGATTCGCGCTGGCAGCAGATCGTCCACGCCGTCGGCGGCGGGCCGCGGCTGCTCAGCGGCGGCGAGTGGACACCGCCGGAGGATTTCCCCGCGGCGCTCACCGACCGTCGTCACCCGCGCACGGCGATCGGAGTGCTGGCCGACGGCCGCATCCTGCTCCTGGTCGTCGACGGCCGCCAGCCGACCCACAGCCTGGGCATGACGCTGCCGGAGCTGGCCATCGCCCTGCGGCGGCTGGGGGCGGTGGAGGCGATGAACCTGGACGGCGGCGGATCGTCGACCCTGGTCGTCGGCCACCGGGTCGTCAACCAACCCTCCGACGAAACCGGAGAACGGCCGGTGGCCGTGGCGCTGCTGGTCCTGGGCCCTCAGGCTCCCGCACCGGGCCCCTGAAGTCTCTCGAGGTCCGCCGGCAGATCGATGTCCAGGGCGGCCTCGGGCGGGATCTCGACGGTGGCCACCTCGCCCCGATGGGTCTCGATCACCTGGCGCGCCCCCTGGTCCCCCTCCAGCAAGAGCAGCTCGATGAACAGGCTGCGGTCGAACAGCGTCGGCGCGCCCAGCACGGCGCCGTAGCGGCAGGTCACGATCCGCTTGCCCGTGGCCCGGTAGGCGGCGATCAGGCGGCCCACGATGCCCGCGTCGATGCGCGGCTGGTCGGCAAGGAGGATCACCGCGGCCTCGGCGGAGGCCGGCAGCGCGCGGACGCCGGCGCGGATGGAACTGCCCATTCCCTCGCTGTGGTCGGGGTTCAGGACGGCGCGCGCCGGGACGCTCCCCAGCAGCGGCAGGTAGCGGTCGCGGTCGGCGCCCAGCACGACGAGGATGCTCGAGCACCCGGCACCCGCCGCCGCCTCCACGGCGCGGAGGAGCAGCGGTCGGCCCTCATAGGACAGGAGGAGTTTGGGCCGTCCCATCCGCCGGCTGCCGCCGGCGGCAAGGATGATGGCGGCAACATCTCGCGGCACAGTGGCATCGCGCCGCAGCCCGCTGTTGCCGGTCCCCGGTTCAGGAGGCCCCGGCCGCCCGCTGCGTTTCGTGGATAGGCCCTCGCCGCTCTCTCAGAAATCCGCCCCGCCGCCCCGCCTCCACCGCCTGGATCTCCGCCAGCAGCGCCAGGGCGATCGCCTCCGGACCCTCGCCCCCGATGTCGAGACCCACAGGACCGAACAGGCGCGCGCGGTCCTCCGCGGTGAGGATCACGCCCTGCCCACGGAGCTCCTCGAGGATCTTCTCCGTGCGCTGGCGCGGTCCCAGCATCCCGATGTAGCGCACCGGCGTGGCCAGGAACCCGCGCAGGAGATCCCGGTCGTGAAGGTAGTTGTGGGTCATCACGACGACGTAGGTCCGATCGTCGATCGCCACCCGTCCCGCAGCCTCCTCGGCCGAAGCCCGCACGAACTGCCGGGCCCCGGGAAACCGCTCCGGGGTGAGGAATCGTTCCCGCGGGTCCACGACGACGACCCGCCAGCCCATCGCCGAGGCGAACTGCACCACGGGGATCGCGTCGTGTCCCGCCCCGCAGACGATCAGGCGGATCGGCGGGCGGATCACCTCGACGAAGGCCCTTCGGTCTCCCCCGGCCGTCGGCAGGACCACCAGCCGGGAGGCGCCTTCGGCCAGCGCGGCCTGCGCGGCCCGGACGGCGCGGGTCTCCGCCTCCGGATCATCCAGTCTGCCTTCGCCCGCGCCGTCGGGACGGACGGCGATCCACCGCCCGGCCGGCGGCCCGTCCAGGAGTTTCACCAGGGCGATCGTCCGCTCCCCTTGCAGGGCGGCGCGGAGGAGGGGCCACTGCGCCGAGGCCGGATCCACCGGCTCGACGAAGAGCTCCACCGCGCCGTTGCAGCCCAGCCCCAACCCCCACACCGCGTCGTCGTCGGCGGTGAGGTCGTAGGTCACCAGCCGCGGGGTGCCGCTGGCCATCACCTCGTCGGCCACGACCATGAGGTCGCTCTCCAGACACCCGCCGCTGATGTTCCCCACCATCTCCTGGGAGGCGCTCATGAGCAGCCGCGCCCCCGCGCGCCGGTAGGTCGACCCGCGGACGCCCACGATCGTGGCCAGCGCCAGGCGCTCGCCGCGCCCGGCAAAGGTGTCGATGGCCGTGAGGATGTCCAGCAGCTCTCTCATTAGGCGCTACCTCCGCCGCGCCGCAAGGTGCTTCTCGAGCCGGCGCAGGCTCTCCAGGTTGTGCGCCGAGGCAAAGACATCGACATAGGGCAACGCCGCGCGCATCCCCTGGCAGATCGGCTCGTAGCCGGGGCTGCCGAGCAGCGGATTGAGCCAGATCACCCGCCCCGCCCGGCGGTGCAGCTCGGCCATGGCCTGTTCCAGGATCTCGATGTCGCCGGTGTCCCAGCCGTCGCTGATCACCAGCACCACCGTGTGGGGCGTCAGGAGCCGCGCACCGTAGCGGTCCAGGAACGTCCGCAGGCTGGCGCCGATCTTCGTCCCTCCGGACCAGTCCGGGACCTGCCTGGCCACCTCGTCCAGCGCGGTACGCAGGTCGTCCTCCGACATTGCATCGGTGATCCGGGTCAGCGACGTGCTGAACACCATCGTCTCGACCCGCCCCAGGGCGTGCTGCAAAGCGTAGATGAACTGGATCAGGAAGCGGCTGTACAGGTCCATGGAGCCGCTGACGTCGGCCAGCAGGACCACCTGCACGCGCTGAATTCTCCGCCGCCGGTAGGCGAGATCCACGATCTCGCCGCCGCGGCGCAGACTGTGGCGAATCGTGCGACGCAGATCCACCCGCGCGCTGTGTCGGGCGGCACGGGTGCGGCGGGACAGCCGCGTGGCCACCCGCCGGGCGATGGCCACGACCAGCCGGGTCACCTCGTGCAGCTCGTCGGCGGTGAAGGTGCTGAAGTCTTTCTGCACCAGGACCTCGACGGGACTGTAGGCCGGCAGCGGCTCGTCGCCCTCCGCCGGCGGCGCGTCGTCCAGCCACTCCGCCAGTGCCGGAGGCGGCTGCACGCCGTCGCCGGCGGCCTCGGCGTCCGGCGCGGACTGGGCACCGGAGGCGCCGTCGGGCGGTGGGGGATTCCAGTACTCTTCGAACACCTCGTCGAAGACGGCCAGGTCGTCACGTCGCGAGGTCAGCACGGTGCGCAGCGCGAGATAGCACTCCCGGCGGTCGCCCACGTCCACCGCACCGAGGGCGCGCAGGGCGTCGGCCGCCTCCCGCGGGCCGACCGGCACCCCGCGCGCGCGGAGGCGCCGGCAGAAGGCCACGACGTGGGCGGTGAGGTTGCCGAAGCGGCGCGGCGCGTTCATCGGCGGGGCAGCCCGACACCCTGGCCGGCTACCCGATCGATCATCTCCTGCGTCCACGGTCGCGGCTCCCGGTCCAGGGCGGCGACGCTGGCCAGCAGGTGGTCCAGCCACTGGGTGCGTACCCGCTCGGCGTCGTCGCGCTGTTTAAAGAGGACCCCCAGCGTCTCGGCCACCGCGGCCTCGTCCAGGTGGTCGTGGTGCAGCGCCATGAGGGCCAGACTCCAGTCCAGCGTCTCGGCGATCCCGGGCGTCTTCTCCAGCTTCGTCTTGCGCACAAACTGCATGAAGGCGGCGATCTGCTCCGCCAGGCGGTCGTTGATGGCCGGGACCTTGCGCCGGACGATGGCCAGTTCCTTGTCGAAGGCCGGGTAGTCGATCCAGAGGTACAGGCAGCGCCGTCGCAGCGCGTCGCCCAGCTCCCGGGTGCGGTTGCTGGTCAGCACCACGTAGGGGATGTGCTTCGCTCGGATCGTGCCGATCTCGGGGATCGTCACCTGCCAGTCGGAGAGCACCTCCAGGAGAAAGGCCTCCCACTCCTCATCGGCGCGATCGACCTCGTCGATGAGCAGGACCGGGGCCCGCTCATGGGTGATCGCGGCCAGCAGCGGCCGCTTCAGGAGGAAGGGTTCGCTGAAGATCTCCCGCTCGCGGATCTCGACGGGCAGATCGCTGTGCTCCTGCAGCCGGATGTGCAGCAGCTGGCGCTGGTAGTTCCATTCGTACAGCGAGGTGGTGGCGTCCAGGCCCTCGTAGCACTGGAGGCGGATGAGGTCCGTGTCCAGGGCCCGGGCCATGACCTTGGCCACTTCCGTCTTGCCAACGCCGGCGGCGCCTTCGATGAGCAGAGGTTTGCGCAGCTGGATGGCCAGGTAGACGGAGGTGGCCAGACTCTGGTCGGCCACATACCCCTGGTCCTCGAGCATGGACTGGATGCGGACGATCTCGGGGTGCATAATTTCATCATACGGGAACGCTGCAGCAGCGACCAGAGGGACCGACCGTGGCCGGGAGGCTCACGCCTCCAGCTGCGCCTTCACGCACTCGAACAGTTCCGCGGTCTTCCGTTCCACCGTACTGTCCAGCAGTCGGGCGCCCACGGTGGCCAGGGGACCGCTGACCACCACGTCCGCCGTCCAGCGGAGCTCCGTCACGCCGCCCTCGCCGTCGGCCAGATCCACGGTGCTCGTGACGTCGACCCCGCTACCCAAACCGCTCCCCCGGCCGGCGATCACGGCGTGCGCCGGTTCCTGGAGGTCCCGCATGGTGACCTCAAAGGTGAAGTTCCCCCGGATGAAGGCCACGCCGACGCGGACCACCGCCCGGAAGCGGCCCTCCCCCAGGACGTCCAGGCTCTGGACATCGGGCAGGCAGCGGCTGACCCTGTGGGGATCGACCAGGAACCCCCAGACCTGACGGCGCCCGGCGCGGATGGCCAGCATTCCCTCGTAGTGCAGCGGCATGCTAGGCGCCCGCGGCGGCGTAGGCCGCCGGGTCGCGCTCAAACGTCTGGCGGCAATGCGCGCTGCAGAAGTAGTAGCGCATCCCGGCGAACTCGACCGTGTGCTGCGCGGTCCCGGGGGTCACGGCCATCCCGCAGATGGGATCGATGGCCGCGGCCGGCGCGGGGGCGGGGGCGACCGGAAGGGTCCGGCCGCGCCGGATCTGCACGAGCTCGGCGAGAATGCTGAGGGCGATCTCTTCCGGGGTCACCGCCCCGATGTCCAATCCGGCCGGCACCTTGATCCGCCGGATCTGCGCCTCCGTCATCCCCCGGCCGCGCAGGTAGGCGGCTACCGCCTCGGCCCTCCGCCGGCTGGCCACCAGCGCCACGTAGCCGGCGGGCGAGCCCAGGACGCGCAGGAGGGCTTCCTCGTCGTAGGTGCCCATGGTGGCCACGACGACGGCGGTGTCCGGGGTGATCCGCTCGGCCAGTTCCTCCAGCGAGTGGGGCAGGCCGGCCATCCAGACGTCGAAGGCGAGCAGCCGGCCCATCTCGGCCAGCGCGGCCACCAGAGGGGCGTCGCCGATCAGGAGGAGCACGGGGCGGGGGAGCACCGGTTCGATATAGATCTCCAGGCTGCCGCCGCTGTGGCAGGTCATGACATGGTGGATCACCCCCGGCCGTTCGGCAGGCGGTGTCGGGCTGAGGCAGATCAGCCGCGGGATCCCCTCCCGCAGCGTCTGGAGCGCTTCGGTCAGCACCACCGGATGGGCGCAGCTGCCCCCGACCCATCCCTCCAGTGTGCCGTCCGGCAGGATCAGGGCCTTCATCCCCGCGCGGGCCGAAGACGGTCGCTCCGCCCGGACGACCGTGGCCACAGCGAAGGGCAGCCCCTTCGCCCGCAACGCCGCCGCCCGCTCGAGAAGGTCGCCCATCAGCGGGCCTATTCCGAAACCCCGTGCTCGCGGAGCGCCCGCCACACTTTCCAGGGGGTGATCGGGATGTCGATGTGGCGCACCCCTAGATGCCACAGCGCGTCGATGACTGCGTTGGCGATGGCCGCCGGCGCGCCGACCGTGGCCGACTCCCCGACGCCCTTGGCGCCGAGCGGATGGTGGGGCGAAGGCGTCACCGTCTTGGCCGTCTCCCAGCGCGGCGTCTCCACGGCCGTGGGGAGCAGGTAGTCCATGAAGCTCCCCCCGCGGATGTTGCCGTCCTCGTCGTAGGTGATCTCCTCGTACAGGGCCGGGGCCAGCCCCATAGTCAGCCCGCCGTGGATCTGCCCTTCGACGATCATCGGGTTGATGATGTTCCCGCAGTCGTCCACCGCCACGAACCGCCGGATCTTGACCTCCCCCGTGCCCCGATCGATATCCACGACGCAGATGTAACTGCCGAAGGGGAAGGTCATGTTCGGCGGATCGTAGTAGGCCACCGCCTCCAGGCCCGCCTCCAGGCCCGGGGGGTGGTTCGTGTAGGCGGCGAAGGCGATCTCCTGGATGGTCTTGGCCCGCTGCGGCGACCCCCGGACGAAGAACTTCCCCCGCTCCCACTCCAGGTCGGCCTCGCTGGCCTCCAGCAGGTGCGCGGCGATCTTCTTTGCTTTCTCCCGAATCTTGCGCGCGGCGACGGCCCCGGCGGCCGCGGCCACCGGCGTGCTCCGGCTGGCGTAGGTCCCCAGCCCGTAGGGGGCGGTATCGGTGTCGCCTTCCTCCACCACGATGTCGTCCTCGGGAATGCCCAGCTCGTGGGCGATGACCTGCGCGTAGGTCGTCTCGTGCCCCTGCCCCTGGGACTTGGTTCCAAAGCGCGCCACGGCCTTGCCCGTGGGATGGACGCGGATCTCGGCGCTGTCGAACATCTTCAGGCCCAGGATGTCGAAGGTGTGGGACGGACCCGCGCCGACGATCTCGGTGAAGCTGCTGATCCCGATACCCATCAGCTCGCCCGCGCGGCGCTTCGCCTGCTGCTCCCGGCGCAGGGCGGCGTAGTCCACGATCTCCATGGCCTTTTTCAACGCGGCGTGATAGTTCCCGCTGTCGTAGGTCCACCCCAGCGCGGATTTGTACGGAAAGGCTTCCGGCCGGATGAAGTTCTTCAGCCGGAACTCCGCGGGATCCATGCCCAGCTCGTGGGCCATGAGATCCACCATCCGCTCGATGGTGTAGGAGGCCTCGGTGACGCGGAAGGAGCAGCGGTAGGCGATCCCTCCCGGCGGCTTGTTGGTGTAGACGCCATCCACCTCGACGAAGGCCGACCGGAAGTCGTAGGAACCGGTGCAGATGGAGAACAGGCCGGCCGGGAACTTCGAGGGGTTGGCCGCGGCGTCAAAGGCGCCGTGGTCGGCGATAGTCTTGACGCGCAGGGCGGTGAGGGTGCCGTCGCGCGTCGCCGCGAGCTCCGCGGTGATGTGGTAGTCGCGGGCAAAGGAGTCGGCCTGGAGGTTCTCCATGCGGTCTTCGATCCACTTCACGGGCTTGCCCGTGAGCACGGAGGCGGCCACGGCGAGCACATAGCCCGGATAGACCGGGACCTTGCCGCCGAAGCCTCCGCCGATATCCGGGGAGATGACCCGGATCTTGTGCTCGGCCAGCCCCAGGTGTCCGGCCACCAGGGCCACCACCGTGCGGATGGCATGGGGGGCCTGGGTGGTCATCCACAGCGTGAGCTTCCCCTCCACGGCGTCCCACTGCGCCACGCACCCGCAGGTCTCAATCGACGAAACATGGATACGCGGGATGTAGAGGTCCTGGGCGACGGTGACGTCGGCCTGGGCGAAGGCCTGCGCCGTGGCCGCCCGGTCGCCCACCTCCCAGTGCCAGATGTGGTTGGTCTTCTGCTCGCGGTCCGCGCGCAGGATCGGGGCGTCGGGCCGGAGGGCCTTCCTGGGATCCACCACCACCGGCAGGGGCTCGTAGTCCACCTCGACGGCGGCGACGCCGTCCGCGGCCAGGTAGCGCTCCGTGGCCAGCACGGCCGCCACCTCCTGCGCTTGATACAGCACGGTGTCAATCGGCAGCACCATCTGCCGGTCGGACATCAGGGTCGGCATCCAGGCCAGCCCGTACTTGTCCAGATCCCTGCCGGTGATCACGGCCAGGACGCCGGGGATGGCCAGCGCCTTTTCCGGGCGAATGGCGGTGATCCGGGCATGGGCGTAGGGACTGCGCACGATGTCCAGGTACAGCATGCCCGGGAGTTTAAGGTCGTCGATGTAGGTCCCCTTGCCGCGGATGAAGCGGGCGTCTTCCTTGCGCCTGACGGCGTGCCCCATGCCGTGGGCCTCGGCCATGTCTTCAGCTCCTTCCCCCGACCGCAGCCGGGCCGGTGCGAAGTTTCTCCGCCGCGTCCTTGATCGCGGCGACGATGTTGACGTAGCCGGTGCACCGGCAGAGGTTGCCGGCGATGCCCCAGCGGATCTGCTCCTCGGTCGGGTCGGGGAGGCGCTGCAGGAGGGCGTAGGCGGCCATCATCATCCCCGGCGTGCAGAAGCCGCACTGCAGGCCGTGCTGCCGGTGGAACGCCTCCTGAATGGGGTGGAGCTGGCCGTCCCGGGCCAGCCCCTCCACCGTCATCACCGCCCGGCCGTCCGCCTGGACGGCGAAGATGGTGCACGACTTCACGGCGCGGCCATCGAGCAGGACCGTGCAGGCGCCGCAGTTCGTGGTGTCGCAGCCGATGTGCGTGCCGGTCAGGCCCAGCACCTCCCGGAGGAAGTGGACCAGCAGCAACCGCGGTTCGACCTCCGCTTCCCGGACGGTCCCGTTCACCGTGACGGCGATGCGATGTCCCATCAGGCACCTCCTCTGGCGCGCTGCACGGCCAGCCGCAGCGCCCGCAGGGTGAGGACCCGCACCATGTCGCGCTTGTAATCGGCCGGACCGCGCAGGTCGTCGGCGGGATCGCACTCTGCGGCGGCCGCTTCGGCCGCCCTGGCCAGCACCGATTCCTCGGGTTTCCGACCGCTCAGCAGTCGGGAGGCCTGCGCCGCCCGGAGGCTGATCGGCCCCACGTTGCACAGGCCGATGCCGACCTGCTGGCAGGTCCCGCCGCCGTCGAGCAGGAGCCCGACACCGACTGCGGCGATGGCGAAATCCCCGACCTTGCGCTCGAGCTTGAGGTAGGCGCCGCCCGCGTCCTTCGCCGCCCGCGGGAGGCGGATCTCGGTCAGGACCTCGTCCGGCCGGAGGGCGGTGACGAACGTCCCTTCGAAGAACCCGTCGATGGGGATGGTGCGCGTCCCCCCCGGACCGACGGCGACGACCTCGGCCCCGGCGGCCAGCATGGCCGCGCCCCAGTCTCCCGCCGGGTCGGCGTGCGCCAGCGAGCCGCCGATGGTGCCCATGTTGCGGACGAGGGGATCGGAGATGACCCGGGCCGCGTCGGCGAGCAGGGGGTAGCGGGCGCGGATGAGCTCCGAGTGCTCGATCTCGGCGTGGCGGGTCAGGGCGCCGAGGCGGAGGACGCCGTCCTCCTCCCGGATGTAGCTGAGTCCGTCGATGCGGTTGAGGTCGATGATGTACCGGGGGGCGGCCAGGCGGAGCTTCATCAGCGGCACGAGGCTGTGCCCTCCGGCCAGGAGCTTCGCCTCGGGGCCGTAGCGGGCCAGGAGGTGCACGGCTTCGGGAACGGTCCGGGGCGAGAAGTACTCGAACGAGGCCGGGATCATCACCCAACACCCCCTCGTGCCGTCGAGCTATGGACCCCTGTCCAGGCAAGCGACGGGAAATTCGGAGGTTGATTCTCCGGAATCTCCGGATTCCCTTCTAGCGGGGAAGTTCCCTCTCCACGGCCTTGAAGAACTCGCCGGCGATCTGCCGGGCCACGCCGCCGATCAGGCGGTGGCCGACGCTGGCGATGAGGCCGGTGATCTGCGCCTCGCCGGTGTAGTGCACGACGGTCCGGCCGTCCTGTTCCACCAGGCGGAGCTCCCCGGTGGCCCGGATCGTCCCGGGCCGCCCGCCCCCTTCTACCCGCAGGGTCATCCGCTCCGGCGGAGCCTTCTCGGTGATGCTGACCGTCCCGTCGTACACGCCCCTGACCGGTCCCACCGCCAACTCGATCCGTGCCGCGTAATGGTCGGGGCCCTGGGGGGTGAGCGTCTTCACGCCAGGGGTGGCGCGGGCCAGGACGGCCGGGTCGTTGAGCAGCGCCCAGATGCGCTCGCGGGGAGCAGGGAAGGTATAGGTGCCTTCGACTTTCATCGCTTCTCCTCAATCTGGCCGGCCAGGTCGTCGCGGATACCGACGAAAAAGTCCAGCGCCTGGGGATTGATCAGCGCATCGCGGTTGACCACGGGCCGGCCGTTGATGATGTTCGTCACCGCGCTCTCCACCTTCTTCATGTTCAGCGTATAGGGGATGTCCGGCGCCTCCAGAATCACCGCCGGGACGTGCCGCGGGGAAGCCCGCCTCCGCAGGTCGTCGCGGATGCGCTCCCGGAGGTCATCGGTCAGCGCCCGGCCCGGTGCGAGCTTGACGAAGAGGATGATACGCTGGTCCCCCCGCCACTCCTGTCCGACGGCGAGACTGTCCAGGATGCCCGGAATGCGCTCCACGACGTTGTAGATCTCGGCCGTGCCGATGCGTACGCCGGAGGGTTTGAGCACGGTATCCGACCGGCCGTGGAAGGTGATCCCTCCCGTATCGCTGTGGATGGTGATGTAGTCCCCGTGGCGCCAGACACGGGGACGGTCATAGTAGGCGAAGTACGCCTCGAAGTACTTCCGCCCATCGGGATCGTTCCAGAAATACAGCGGCATCGAGGGCGCGGGCGCCTCGCAGACCAGTTCGCCCGGTCGATCGCGAACCGGCCGCCCTTCTTCATCGTAGGCGTTCACCTTCATGCCGAGCGCCGGTCCCTGCAGCTCTCCCGCATAGACCGGACTGATGGGATTGCCGGCCGCGAAGCACCCGTTGATGTCGGTGCCGCCCGAGATGGAGTTGAAGTGGAGGTCGGACTTGATCTCGCGGTAGACGTACTCGAATCCTTCGGCCGACAGCGGGGATCCCGTCTGCGAGATCTCCTTGAGCGAGGAGAGATCGTACTCTCGACCGGGATGAGCGCCCTGCGTTCGCAGCGCGTGGAGATAGCTGGCGCTGCAGCCGAAGACGGTGATCCGTTCGTCCTGGACCATCCGCCACATCGCCCCGGCGTCGGGGTAGGTCGGGCTGCCGTCGTAGAGCACGACCGTCGCCCCCACGGCCAGCGCGCTCACCAGCCAGTTCCACATCATCCAGGAACACGTCGTGAGATAGGTGATCCGATCCTCGGGGGTCAGGTCCGTGTGTAGCAGCAGCTCCTTCAGGTGGTTGATGAGCACCCCGCCCGCGCTCTGGACCAGGCACTTGGGCTTGCCGGTGGTCCCGGAAGAGAACATGATGTACACCGGGTGGCCGAAAGGCAACGGCTCAAACTTCAGTCCCGGCGCCGGACCTCCGCCGAGTAGCTCGGGGTACGGGATCGCCCCGGGAATGGCGCTCAGATCCGGCCGCTCCTCCAGGAACGGCACCACCACCACCCGCCGCAGGCCCGGGATGCCCCGCGCCACCTCGGCGGCTTTCTCCCGTGTGTCATAGCGCGTCCCTTTGTACCGGTAGCCGTCGGCCGTGAAGAGCACGGCGGGTTCCACCTGTCCCAGACGGTCCAGCGCCGCGGCCGGACCGATGTCGGTGGCGCACGACGCCCACAGTGCGCCCAGGCTGGTCGCGGCCAGCATCGCCACCACGGTCTCCATGAGGTTGGGCATGTAGGCGGCCACGCGATCCCCCGGCCCGACCCCCCACCCGCGCAGGGCGGCGGCTACCCGGGCCACCGCGTCGTAGAGCTGGGCGTGGGTAAGCGCCGCCCGCTGCGCCGTCTCTCCCCGGAAGATGAGCGCGGGGCGGTCGTCGCGCCAGCGCAGCAGGTGTTCGGCGAAGTTCAGCCGGGCGCCGGGGAACCAGGAGGCGCCGGGGAAGCGCGTCAGGTCGTCGACGACCGCGGTGTAGGGGGCGGTCGAGCGGAGGCCGGCGAAGGTCCAGACCTGGGCCCAGAACTCCGGGAGATGCTCCACGGACCACGCCCACAGTTCGGGATAGGTCCGCACGCCCGGACGATGGGTGGCATTGACCTGCGCCATGAAGGCGGTGATATTGGCTTGGTGCCGGCGCCGCTCGTCCGGCTCCCACAGAGGCTGCTTCATCGCTGTCCCTCCTTCCACTATAGCGTTCCACCCTGACCGAAGGCGTCCCCGGCGCCTTGCCGAAGAGACAGGGTAGAGGCGCCGGAGCTCCGGCAGCCGTTCCCTGCGGGAGTGTGATCTGGTATGGCTGTGCAACAGGTCGATCGGAAGCTGTATATCGGAGGACGGTGGACGGGCGGGGGCGAGGTGATCCCCGTCCGCAACAAGTACAGCGGCGAGATCATCGGCACGATCCCGTCCGCGACACGCGATGATGTGGATGCCGCCGTCGCCGCCGCGCTCCGGGCGGCCCCCCTCATGGCGGAGATGCCCGCCCACCGCCGGGCGGCGATCCTCCAGGCCGCGGCGGCGGGGATCCGGGCCCGACGCGAGGAGTTCGCCCGCACCATTGCCGCCGAAGCCGGCAAGGCGCTCAAGTACGCCCGCATCGAGGTGGACCGGGGCATCAGCACCTTCACCTTCGCCGCGGAAGAGGCCAAACGACTGCACGGCGAGACGGTGCCCCTGGATGCCGCGGCCGCCGGAGAGGGCTACTTCGGCTTCTTCGTCCGCCGACCGGTCGGGGTGGTGGCGGCGATCACCCCCTTCAACTTCCCGCTCAACCTGGTGGCGCACAAAGTGGCGCCCGCGCTGGCGGCGGGGAACAGCGTCGTGCTGAAACCGGCCTCCTGGACGCCGCTCACCGCCGTCCTCCTGGTCGAGACCCTCATCGAGGCCGGGTTGCCCCCGGGGGCGATCAACCTTGTCGCCGGGCCGGGGGGCACCGTGGGCGAGTGGCTGGTCACCGATCCCCGCGTGGCCAAGGTGACCTTTACGGGCAGCGCGGACGTCGGCCGGCAGATCGTCTCCCGCGCCGGGATCAAGAAGATCACCCTTGAACTGGGCAACACCTCGCCGGTGATCGTCGCCCCCGATGCCGACCTGGAGTTCGTGGCCCGGCGCTGCGCCGTCGGCGCCTACTACAACTCCGGGCAGGTCTGCCTCTCCGTGCAGCGCATCCTGAGCGACCGGACCGTCTACGATCCGTTCCTGGACCGGTTCACCCGGGCCGCGGAGGCGATGGTGGTCGGCGACCCCCTGGATGAACGGGTGGACGTCGGTCCGATGATCGACGAGGGCGAGGCGGTGCGCATCGAAGGCTGGGTCGCCGAGGCGGTGAACGGCGGCGCCCGGGTGGCCACCGGCGGACGGCGGGAAGGACCCGTCTACTGGCCCACGGTCCTCACGGATGTCCGGCCTGAGATGACGGTCGTGGCCCGGGAAGCCTTTGCGCCCGTCGCCTCCGTGATGCCCTACGACGACTTCGAGGAGGCGCTGCATCTGGCCGACGCCACGGAATACGGGCTGCAGGCCGCCGTCTTCACGCGCAGCCTCGACCGCCTCTTTCAGGCCATGCGCCGGCTCAACTTCGGCGGCATCATCGTCAACGACGCCCCCACTTTCCGTGTGGACCACATGCCCTACGGCGGCAACCGGCAGAGCGGGATCGGCCGCGAGGGGGTGCGCTACGCGATGGAGGAGATGACCAACATCCAGATCATCGCCATCCGCCAGGGGTAGCGGCCGTCCGGAGCCAGACCGGGCTTTAGACGGTTTCCGCCGCACCAACCGCATCGTCTCTTCCGGGGGCTGGAACCGCCGGGCAGCAGGCGACACGCCGGTCTCCGTATAATATGAACCCCTGTTTCCCATGGGGACGCGCTACTTCGGCGAACGCGTCAAACGCAGCGAAGACCCGCGGTTGCTGACCGGCCGCGGGCTCTACGTCGACGACATCCGACCGCCCGGCGTGGTTCACGCCGCCTTCCTCCGCAGCCCTCACGCCCACGCCCGTATCCTCCGCATCGATGTGTCCCGGGCGCGGGCCGCGCCCGGGGTGGCGGCGGTTTACACCCGGGCCGATCTGCCCCCGGCCCTGGCCGCGCCGCTGCCGAAACTCATCCCCCACCCGGCGCTGCTTCACCACAAGACGCAGTACGCCCTGGCTCCCGAGAAGGTCCGTTACGCCGGCGAGCCGGTCGCGCTGGTCATCGCCGAGAATCGCTATGTGGCGGAAGATGCCGTGGAACTCATCGAGGTGGAATACGATCCGCTGCCCGCCGTGGTGGATCTGGAGCAGGCGGCGCGACCGAACGCGCCGCTGGTCCATGAGGACATCGGCACCAACGTGTGCGCGCACTATACCCAGCGCGTGGGCAACGTAGAGGAGGCCTTCGCCCGCGCCGCCCACGTCTTCCGGGAGCGGTTCGTCTTCGACCGCGGGGCCTCGGCGCCCCTGGAGTGCCGCGGGATCGTGGCGCAGTGGGAGGCGAAGCTGCGCCAGCTGACGGTGTGGGACAGCACCCAGGCGCCGATCCGCATTCGCAACTACCTCAGCCAGCTCCTGGGGCTGCCCCAGCAGGACGTCCGCGTCATCGCCCCCGACATCGGCGGCGGCTTCGGCCCCAAGATCATGATGTGCTATCCCGAAGAGGTCCTCATCCCCTGGGCGGCGATGCAGTTGAACCGGCCGGTGAAGTGGATCGAGGACCGACGCGAGCACTTCGTCGCCACCAACCAGGAGCGGCTGCAGATCCACGACGCGGCCATCGCCGTCGACGCCGACGGCCGCATCCTGGGGGTGCGGACGGAGTTCCTCTATGATTCGGGAGCGTACATCCCCTATGGGATCATCGTCCCCATCGTGGCCAGCACCACCCTGCCCGGCCCCTACAAGATCCCCAACTACCACTGCGAGTTCAAAGCCGTCTTTACCAACAAGACCATCGTCAGCCCCTACCGCGGCGCGGGCCGCCCCCACGGTGTCTTCGTCATGGAGCGCCTGCTGGACCGCGTGGCGAGGGAACTCGGGCTGGACCGCGCCATCGTGCGGGAGCGCAACTTCATCCAGCCCGACGAGTTCCCCTACGAGGTCGGACTGATCTACCAGGACAACGCACCGGTGGTCTACGACAGCGGGGACTACCCGGCGACACTGCGCAAGGCCATGGAGATGATCGACTACGCCGGGTGGCCCGAGCGGCGGAAGCAGTTCCGTCGCGAGGGCAGGTATGTCGGGCTGGGTATCGCCTGCTACGTCGAGGGCTCCGGGATTGGGCCGTACGAGGGATGCCGCGTCACCGTGGAGCCGTCGGGCAAGGTCTTCGCTGCCACCAGCGTCGGCACCCAGGGACAGGGCCACTACACCTCGTTCGCGCAGATCGTGGCCGACGCGCTCACCGTGCCGGTGGAGGACGTCACGGTGGTGACCGGCGACAGCGGGGCGTTTTCCTGGGGCACGGGCACCTTCGCCAGCCGCGCCGCGGTGGTCGCGGGCAACGCCGTCTACCTGGCGGCCCAGGCCGTTCGCGAGAAGGCCCTCCAGGTGGCCGCGACGAGGCTGGAGGCCCGGGTCGAGGACCTGGAGATGGCCGACGGCAAAGTCTTCGTCCGCGGCACCCCCGGCCGGGCGATGACGCTGGCGGAGATCGCTGTGGCCGCCAACCCGCTGCGGGGCACCATCCCCAGGGAGTGGGATCAGCCCGGCCTGGAGGCCAGCCGCTACTTCGCCCCCTCCGGCGGGACGTGGCCCAACGGCGCTCACGCCTGCCTGGTGGAGGTCGATCCGCAGACCGGAATGCTCTCGGTCCTGAAGTACGTCGTGGTGCACGACTGCGGGCGGGTGATCAATCCCCTCATCCTGGAGGGGCAGATCCGGGGCGGCGTGGCGCAGGGGCTGGGCGGCGCCTTCTACGAACGGCTCGTCTACGACGAGAGCGGACAGCTTCTGACGCAGACCTTCATGGACTACCTGCTGCCGACCGCCGCCGAAGTCCCCGTCGTGGAGATCGGCCATCTGGAGACGCCGTCTCCGCGCAACCCCCTGGGGGTCAAAGGGGCCGGCGAGGCCGGCGTGATCCCGGTCGGCGCCCTCATCGCGCAGGCGGTGGAGGACGCGCTCCAGGAGTTCGGGGTGCGCATCACCGAGATGCCCCTCTCCCCGAGCCGGCTCCTCGAGATCATCACGGCGGCGTTGGCGGTGGGCGCGCGATGAAGCCCGCGCCGTTCCTCTACGCCGCTCCGGAGACGCTCGACGACGCCGTGGCGCTGGTCCACCGCTACGGAGCCGAGGGCAAGGTCCTGGCCGGCGGACAGAGCCTGGTCCCGTTGCTCAACATGCGCCTGGCCCGCCCGCGCGTCCTGGTGGACCTGAACCGGGTCCGGGAGCTGGACTACATCAAGGACGGAAAGGAGATCCGCATCGGGGCGATGACGCGGCAGCGGACCGCCGAAACCTCCCCCGTCGTCCGGCAGAAGCTTCCCCTGCTGGCCGAGGCGGTGCGCTGCATCGGTCATCCTCAGATCCGCAACCGGGGAACGATCGGAGGCAGCATCGCCCACGCCGATCCCGCTGCAGAGCTGCCGGCGGTGCTGGCCGCCCTGGACGGTACGGTGGTCCTGCAGAGCCGTCGGGGGAAGCGGACCCTGCGGGCGGAGGCGTTCTTCTTGAGCTACCTCACCACGGCCGCGCTGCCCGACGAACTCCTGGTGGAGGTGCGGCTGCCCGCCCACCAGCACCTGGGCACCGCCTTCCTGGAGGTGGCGAGGCGCCACGGCGACTTCGCGCTGGCCGGCGTGGCTGTGGCGCTGGAACGAGACGGCGACGCCGTCCGCCGGGTGCGGATGGCCTTCACCGGCGTGGGGGCGACACCGACGCGCGTGGAGGAGGCGGAGGAAGCGGTCCTGAAAGGCGGCCTCAACGATCGCGCCTTCGCCGAGGCCGCGCGTATCGTCACCGCGCGGTTGACCCCCGACAACGACATTCACGCCAGCGCGGAGTATCGCCGGCACGTCGCCGGCGTCCTCACCGAGCGGGCGCTGCGTCTGGCCGCCCGGCGGGTGGAGGGACAGACCTCGGGAGGCAGGGGATGAACCGACCCCCCGGCGGCCCGCGCGGCAGACGCGGCTCCAGGTCATCGTCGGCCACCCTGCGCCCGCGGCGGCCCGGCAGGACGGCGCCCCGGCGGTCTGGGCAACCCGTGGACCGGCGCACCATCACCGTCACCGTCAACGGTGCGATCCACACACGGGAGGTGGAGGTGCGCAGGACCCTGGCGGACTTCCTCCGCGAGGACCTCGGCCTGACCGGGACCCACCTGGGGTGCGAGCACGGGGTCTGCGGGGCGTGCACGGTCCTGCTGGACGGCCGGGCGGTGCGCAGTTGCCTGCTCTTTGCGGTGCAGGCCGACGGGGCGGAGGTCGCCACGGTGGAGTCGCTGGGGACACCGGAGCATCTCCACCCTCTGCAGGAAGCGTTCCGCGACCACCACGGCCTGCAGTGCGGCTTCTGCACGCCCGGCATCCTGATGAGCATGGTGGCCTTCCTCCGCGAGACGCCGGCGCCCGGCGACGCTGAGATCCGCGAGGTCCTCGCCGGCAACCTCTGCCGCTGCACGGGATACCAGGGCATCGTCGACGCCGTCCGGGACGCCGCCGCGCGCCTGCGCAGCGGGGCGTGAGCGCGTCGATTTCGGCCCGCTGGATCGGCTCGACGATCGCCGACTTGCTGGAGCGCCCTTCTTCGGGAACCACGGTGGCGGTCTTCTCCCGCAGCTGCTACCTCGAGCTGCGGGGCCGCATCGTCGCCCTGGTTTCCCCCGCCCTCGGCCGCGGGCCGCTGAACATCGTGGCCGAGCCCCGGGCCGGATTTTCCTTCGGCGCTTTTGCCGTCGGGGCCGCCGTGCGCCTTGCGCCGCCGGCGCTGACGGTCGATCCCGACATCCGGATCGACCTCTCCGACGCCGCGGTGTGGAACGCCGGGCTGGCCGCGCTCAGCGCAGGAGATCGTGCCCGGGCGTCGCGGTGGCGGTGGGCCGCAGGCCACATCGCGGAGGTGCTGGCGGAGGCCCCGGCGGCGAGTCTCGCCCATCCCGCCTCACGATCCGCCCGCGCCGCCCGGGGTATGGACGCCCTCTTCGCCGGCCTGCGGACCGGAGACCGGACGGCGGCGGCGACCGGCACCGCGCTGCTGGCGGGGCTGGGAGCGGGTCTCACCCCGTCGGGCGACGACGTGCTCCTCGGCGTCCTGGTGGCCGCCGCCCTGGCCGACCGCGCTCGCGCCTCCGCGATCGGGGCGGAGGTGCTGAAGGCGGCGCGCGGCCGCACGACGCGAATCAGCCTGGCCTACCTGGAAGCGGCCTCCCGGGGTGAGGTGGGCGAGGCCTGGCACCTCCTGGCCCGCGCCCTGGAGGGGGACTCCGACGACGCCGTCCAGGAGGCGACCCGCCGGGTGCTGGCGACGGGCGAGACCTCCGGAGCGGACATGCTGGCGGGATTCCTCCTGGGCCTCCGGGCGTGGGCTCCGGCGGGCCCTCGCCGATGACGCGGACGGCGCCTGCTTCCGGGAACCTGCGGGGATACCTGGCCGTGCTCGGGGCGGCGACCCTGTGGGGAATTTCCGGCGTCGTGGCAAAGACGCTCTTCAACCGGCGGATCGAGCCGTGGACGGTCGTCGAGATCCGCCTGACGGGGGCGTTCCTCGTCCTGCTCCTGGTGCTGTGGCTGCGCCGCCATCCCCTGCGGGTGGCCCGCGAACACCTCGTCCCGCTCGGGGTGCTGGGTGTGGTGATGCTCTCCACCCAGTTCCTGTACTACTTCACCATCAGCGTCACCGACGTCTCCACCGCCATCTTCCTGCAGTACACCGCCCCGGCGTTCGTCGCCCTCTACGGCCGTCTGGCCGAGCGCGAGGCGCTGTCCGGTCTGAAGAGCGGCGCCATCGCCGTCGCTGTGGCGGGGAGCTACCTGCTGGTCACCGGCGGAGGAGGCATGCGAGTTCGTCCCCTGGGGCTGGCCACGGGCTTCGCGTCCGCGGTGATGTTCGGCGTCTATGCCGTGCTGGGCCGGAGCCGCGTGCACCGGGTGGGGTCGGTGACCGCCCTGCTGTATGCGCTGGGGGCCGCCTCCCTCGTCTGGAGCGTCATCGTTCCGCCGTGGAAGGCGTTCGCCGGGCACGCCCCACAGGAGTGGGCGCTGTTCGGCTACATCGTCGTCTTTGCCACGATCATGCCCTTCTGGCTGTTCCTGACGGGCCTGCGCACCATCACCTCGAGCATGGCCAGCCTTACGGCGACCTTTGAACCGGTGGTGGCGAGCGCCGCCGCCTTCGCCATCCTGGGCGAACGGCTGTCCCCGCTTCAGGCGCTCGGAGGCGCGGCCATCGCCGCTGCCGTCGTGTTGATCCAGGTGGCGGACATCCGCACGGAGGCGCGGGGCATCCTGCCTCCGGCGCCGGATTGAGCCGGAGTCAGCGGCGGAGGAACCTCAGCGGGTCCAGGGGCGTATTGTGACGGCGGATCTCGAAATGCAGGTGCGGGCCGGTGCTGCGGCCGCTGGTCCCCACCGCGCCGATCTCCTCCCCGCGCTCCACCCACTGCCCGACCAGGACGCGCGTCCCGCTGAGGTGGCCGTACAGGGTGGCCCAGCCGCTCCCGTGGTCGAGGTAGACGGTGCGCCCGTACCCGGCGTACCAGCCGGTGAAGACCACGACGCCCGGCGCGCTGGCCAGCACCGGCGTGCCGACGTCCGCCGCGATATCGATACCCCAGTGATGCTGCCACATCGTCCGCCGGAGGGGATCGAGACGCCACCCCTGCGGTGAGCTCAACCAGCCCCAGGTCGGGGTGAGGAACAGGGGGTGGCCGGAGGCCGCCACGGCCTCGGCGCGTGAACCCGGCGCCGGCCGGCCCGCCAGGACGAGCGTCCCGGCCAGGAGCGCGACGCCGATCACCATGCGAACGGCCCGGTGTTCCATCGTTGCACTCCGCAGGGGGGGACGCGACAACCACTTCACATCTGCCCCCTTCCGGAGGCGGCCAGACCGGGGACCGGAAGGATTCGGCGCTGCACATCGCGCCGGGCGTCCTCCGCGGCGGAATCCGCTCATCCACCGTCCGTCGCTCCCGTGGTCATCCCTGCGGTGCGGCATCGGGTGCGCCGCTCGCCTCGTCAGACTGCCTGCCCCGGCATCGAGTTCCCCAGGCTCCGGCAGACGTTTTGGCCGCACCGACACAAAGTTCCACGGAGTTTGCAAGGCTCTGGCAGGCGGCTTGCTTGTTGCAGATCGTCGGACCTGTCCGAAAGCATGCCGGTTTGGGCAGGTATTCAGGGGAGTTGACGATGAGCCTTGCGAAGTCGTCGCTGAAGAAAGCGCAGATGTGCCCGATGTGCAACACGCCTCTGCCGGCGGGCGCACTGTTCTGCGAGACGTGCGGGACGGATCTCTCCCGGGCCAGCGTCGTTCTCTCCGCCTACGTGCGTCCGGTCTCCCGGAGCCGTTTCGGCGGCGCCCGAATCGGGCGCGTGGTCGGGCTTGCCGCCGGCGTTCTGGCCGCCTTTAGCCTGGCCCTGGCGGGGCTGGGCAGCATTCCGGAGGTCAGTGCCCGTGTTCCGGTGATCGCCCGGCTCGGCGAACCGATCCGCGACGCCTTCAGTGAGGTGATCTCCTGGGGCAGTCGGGGCGGGCAACCCCGGCCGGCGCCCGTCGCGGCGCCGGTCCCTCCGCCCGTCGTCAGCGCGCCGCCGCTTCCTCCTCCTGCGCCCGTGCCCTCGACGGCGTCCCTGACCGTGCAGTCCACGCCGGCCGGCGCGGACGTCTTCATGGACGACGAGCGGGTGGGGAAGACGCCGCTCACGCTGAAGCAGCTGCGGCCGGGCAGTTATGTCGTCCGCGTGGCGCGGAAAGGCTATGTGGCGACATCAAAGAAGGTCGACCTCAAGCCCAACACCGGGCTGACCGTGACCCTCAACCTCAAGCCGGCGGCCCGGCCGGCCGCCGGCCCGACTCCGAAGTCCGCGGCCAAACCTAAGCCCGCGGCCAAACCTAAGCCCGCGGCCGAACCTAAGCCCGCGCCGGCCTCACGTCCTCAGGCGAAGCCCGGGGCGCAGCCGGCGATGCCGGTGGGAGCGGAAGCGCCCGCCTTCTCCCTGAAAGACCGGCGCGGCGTCATCTACCGCCTGTCCGATTTCCGGGGACGCAACGTCGCGGTGTTGTTCATCTGGGACCTGGACCAGCGCGGCGCCGCGGCGGCCCGCGCCTTCGCCGCGCGCACGGCGGGACAGGAAGCGGTGATCGTGCTGCTGCGGCCGAACCGGGTCGCCCTCCGCCGGTTCCTGAGCGCGGAGAATGTCAGCGTCCCCATCTTGCTGGGCCATCCGGGCCTGGCCCAGCGGTACCGGATTCCCGAAGGGGCGTCCGTCGTCTTTCTGATCAACGACCAGGGCCGGATCCGGCACCGGCAGATCGCCGCGCACTCCTGATGGACCGCCCGTCGGCGGACGATCACCGCTCCCGCCGGAGCAGCCGGTCGCCGACCCCTTCCAGGAGCTCCTGCATCTCCCGGCGCACGACCTGGCGCCAGTACACTCCGACGCGGCCGATGTGCCGGTACTTGGCCGCCCGGCGCCGGAGCAGCGTCGGCAGCGGCACCCGCCGCAGGCGGCGCACGGCGCGGACCACGGCGGCCCGCAGCAGGTCGGCGGCGAGATCGTGGTCGGCGTGCGCCCCCTCGGGCGGTTCGGGCACGATCTCGTCGATCACCCCGAGACGCAACAGGTCGGAGGCGGTGATCTTCAGCCCCTCGGCCACTTCCGCGGCACGGCCGGCGTCGCGCCAGAGGATCGCCGCCGCGCCTTCCGGCGAGATCACGGAGTAGATCGCGTGCTCCAGCATGAGCACATGGTCGGCCACCCCCAGAGACAGCGCCCCGCCGCTGCCGCCCTCCCCGATCACCGCGCTGACCACGGGGGTGGGCAGGACCGCCATCTCCATCAGGTTGGCCGCCAGGGCCTGGGCGATGCCCCGCTGCTCGGCCTCAAGTCCCGGGTGCGCGCCCGGGGTGTCGATCAGGGTGACCACCGGAAGGTTGAACTTCGCCCCCAGGCGCATCAGCCGCAGCGCCTTGCGGTAGCCTTCGGGCAGGGCCATCCCGCGCCGCCGGAACTCCTGCTCCTCGGGCGTCCGGCCGCGCTCCTGCGCCACGACCACGACGGTCTGATCGTCAAGCTCCCCCAGGCCGGCCACGACGGCCGGATCGTCGCCGAAGTGGCGGTCGCCATGGAGCTCGACGAAGCGGGCAAACAACCGGTCGATGAAGTCCACCGCGGTCGGCCGCTGAGGATGCCGGGCCAGCTGCACCGTCTGCCAGGACCGCACCGGCCCGGTCCGCCGCCGGGGGAGCGCCGGCATCCGGTGGGCCCGGGGCCGCCTGAGACCCGCTTCCGGACTGAGGTGGCCGATCAGGTAGGCGATGGCGGCGCGGAGGTCCTCCCGCGGCACGATCAGGTCGATCATCCCCGCGGCGAAGAGGGACTCGGCGCGGTGTGACTCCGGAGGCAGCTGCACGCCCAGGGTCATCTCGATCACCCGGGGCCCGACGAATCCCACCAGCGCCCGCGGCTCGGCGATGATCACGTCGCCCAGCGAGGCGAAGCTGGCCGCGACGCCGCCGAAGGTGGGGTTGGCCAGCACGGAAATGAACGCCCCGCCCGCCCGGTCGTGGGCGGCCCGGGCGGCGGCGGTCTTCGCCATCTGCATCAGGGACAGCATCCCCTCCTGCATCCGCGCGCCCCCGCTGCTGCTGACGGTGACCACGGGCAGGCGCCGCCGCGCGGCGTGCTCGAAGGCGTCGGCCAGCTTCTCACCGACCACCGAGCCCATCGTCCCGCCCATGAAGTCGAAGTCGAAGACTCCCAGGACGACGGCGCGCCCTTCGATGCGCGCCTCGCCGGTGACCACCGCTTCGCGCAGCCCCGTCCGCGCCCGCGCCTCGGCCAGCCGGTCGCGATAAGACCGCTGGTCGGTGAACCGCAGGGGATCGACGGAGACCAGGCCGCGGTCGAGCTCCCGGAAGGAGCGCGGGTCGGCGAGCATCGCGATGCGCACGGAAGCCGGCACGGACAGGTAGGTCTGGCAGCGCGGGCAGACGTAGAGGGCCCGGATCAGGACGGCGGGCTCGTGGGCAGTGCCGCACGAGGGACAGGACACCGGCGCCTGCAACCGCGGATCACGCCCGCTCACACCACACGGTCCTCGCGCAGCCTGGTGATGGCGGCCGGATCGTATCCGAGCTCCCCCAGGATGGCCTCGGTGTGCTGCCCCAGGGTAGGCGGGGGCAGACGGAGCCGGCCGGGCGTGGCGGAGAACTTCACCGGGAGGCCGGTCTGCCGGAGCGGCCCGACGGTGGGATGGTCCACCTGCTGCAGCATCCCGCGATGGCGCACCTGCGGATCGGCGAACACCTCCGCCACCGTGAGGATCGGTCCGCAGGGGACGCCGGCGGCGTCCAGCGCCTCGGTCCACTGCCGGGTCGTCTTTTTGAGGAACAGCCCCTGAAGGTGATCGATCAGCGCCCGGCGATGCGCCACCCGGTCGCGGTTGGTGGCAAAGCGGGGATCGTCCAACAGGGCGGGATCCAGCAGCTCGGCAAAGCGCCGCCAGATCGCTTCGCTGCCCACCGCGACGTTCAAGTACCCGTCCGCGGTCTGGAAGGCCTGGTAGGGGACGATCGTCGGATGGGCGCTGCCCAACCGGCCGGGGTTCTCGCCCGTCGCGAAGTAGTAGCCGGCCGCGTAGGTGAGCCAGGAGACCTGGCCGTCGAGCAGGGCGACGTCCACCAGCTGGCCCTGGCCGGTGCGTTCACGGACCCGGAGGGCGGCCAGGATGCCGTAGGCGGCGTACATCCCCGCGCAGATGTCGGCGATGGCCACCCCCACCTTGACCGGCGGCCCGCCTTCTTCGCCCGTGATCCCCATCACCCCGCCCATCCCCTGGAGGATGAGGTCGTAGGCCGTGCGCTCGCGGTACGGCCCGTCCTGCCCGAAGCCGGAGATGGCGGCGTAGATCAGGCGCGGCACCTCCTCGTGCAGCGCGGTGTAGCCGAGCCCCAACCGCTCCATGACCCCGGGTCGGAAATTCTCCACCAGCACGTCCGCGCGTCTCAGCAACTGCCGCAGGATCTCCCGCCCCCGCGGGTCCTTGATGTTGAGGGTCAGGCTCTCCTTGTTCCGGTTTACACTGAGGAAGTACGCGCTCTCCTCCCCGACGAAGGGCGGCCCCCACCCGCGGGTATCGTCCCCGCCCTCCGGCGTTTCCACCTTGATCACGCGGGCGCCCAGATCGCCCAGCATCACCGTGCAGAACGGCCCGGCCAGGGCCCGGGTCAGATCGACGACCAGGAGGTCGTCGAGGGGTGGCTGCTGCCCCATCAGGCCTCCACGAAGGCCACGAAGCGGCAGAAGGCCGCCTCCCCGCCCTTGAAGCGGAAGGGGAAGCAGCCCACCCAGACCTTCTGATCGAGGATCAGGTCGATGTGTCCGCCCACGTTTTCGACGTGGAAGACCCCTTTGGGGAAGAGCATCGTGTGGGTGGCCTGGTAGTCCCGCGGCCAGGGGAAAGCCTCGTCCATGGGCATCTTGATCTTCTTCTCCACCTCGGGGATCAGGTCGCGCCGCGCGTCCCGCACCTTGGTGTTGAAGGGATGATCGGTGCTGATGGCGTCGATGGCCATCCAGCGGATGCCGCGGTCCAGGACCCACTGACAGAACTCGGCCCGGGGGCCGGGATGACGGAGGAAGGCCCGCGGGAGATCGGCCCGGGCGTCCGGGTGGCGTTCCTTCGTATGGGGGGACCAGTCCTCGTTGTAGTAGGCGTGGTAGCCGGTGTGGATAACCAGGATGTCTCCCTTCTCGATCTTGAGGTTGTACTTCTTCTCCCACGCCTCGAAGTGCTCGGGGCCGTAGATGTCGTAGTCGCCGATCCCGAACTGCTGCAGGTCCACGACGCAGGCCGGGCCGACCAGCGTCTCGATGGGGATGCCGGCCACATCGGGCCCGGGGTCGTTGAAGTGCAGCGGAGAATCGAGGTGCGTGGCGATGTGGTTCGTCGTGCTGATGTGCTGGGCGTTGACGCCTTCGAAGGCCATCTTCTTCACCCAGGTGATCTTCGGTCCTTCGTAGTAGGCGAAGGGCGGGGAATCCATGCTGAAGTTCTGGCTGAGGTCGAGGACACGGCACCGGCTGAGATCGAACGCCTTCATCACGATCATCTCCTCCGCGGCAGTGGACCGGGGCGAACCGCAGTCGCCGACCGGCGCGACGCGCCGGCCGACGGATCCCGCTTCACAACTACGACGCCTCCCAGGTGAACCCTGCGCACCCGAGCTACGTCCGCAGCCGTGGATCGAAGGCGTCGCGCAGCGCGTCTCCCAGGACGTTGAAGGACAGGACGGTGATGGTGATGGCCAGACCGGGGAAGATCGCCATCCAGGGCGCCCGGGTGGCGAAGTCCACTGCCGCCCCGCGCAGCATCAGCCCCCAGGCGGGCGTCGGCTCGGAGACGCCGAGGCCGAGGAAGGAGAGCGAGGACTCCAGGAGGATGGCCTGTCCGAGGGACGCCGTGAGCATCACCAGGTAGGGCGCCATGACGTTCGGCGCCATGTGGCGGAAGATGACTCGCCAGGGACCGGCACCGATGGCCTGCGCCGCTTCGATGTAGGTCATCGCCCGCACGCCCAGGGCGCTGCCCCGGACCACGCGCTCCACCCGGGGGACGAAGGACAGCGCGATGGCCACGATCAACTTGTCCGTCCCCGTGCCGATGATCGAGACGATGGCCAGGGCGACGATGATGATGGGAAACGAGAGCAGAACATCCACCAGCCGCTGCACCAGCAGGTCCGTCCGGCCGCCGAAGTAGGCGCTGGCCACGCCGATCACCGCGCCGGCTGTGGACCCGAGCAGCGACGCGCCGAAGCCCACCACCAGGGCGGTGCGGGCGCCGTAGATCACCCGGCTGAGGACGTCGCGCCCGAAGGCGTCGGTGCCGCCCCAGTGCCGGAGACTGGGCGGCCGGAACATCGCGCTGAAGTCGTTGGCCACGGGATTATAGGGGGCCACCCAGGGGGCGAGGAGGGCCAGGACCAGGAGCAGGAGGATCACGAACAACCCGCCCGCCCCCAGGGGGTGACGGCGGAGCAGGCGCAGCACCGGATGACGCCGCCCGGGCCCCGGGGCCGGCGTTCGCTCCGCGGGCCGGCGGGCCGTCACCAGCGCGCCCCCGCCGGTCACTGGTAGGTGATGCGGGGATCGAGCCACGCGTAGATCAGGTCGACGAGGAAGTTGACCAGGAGGTAGGCCAGGGCCACCAGCAGCATCAGCCCCTGGATCAGCGTGTAGTCGCGCTGGCTGATGGCCTCCACGACGAGCTTGCCGATGCCGTTGAGGTTGAAGACCTGTTCGGTGACCACCAGGCCGCCGATGAGGAAAGCGAACTCGAGACCGATCACGGTGATCACGGGCAGCAGCGCGTTACGCAGGGCGTGTCGACGCACGATGATCCGCCGGGCCAGCCCCTTCGCCCACGCCGTCCGGACGTAGTCCTCCCGCAGGACCTCCAGCAGGGCGGACCGCGTCATGCGGGTCGTCACCGCTGAGTAGCGATATCCCACGGCCAGGGCCGGCCAGATGAGCTGCTCCAGGTTCGCCCGCGGGTTCTCCAGCAGCGGGGTAAAGGTGAGCGGAGGGAGGTAGCGGAAGACGCCCAGCAGGAACAGGATGAACAGGATCCCCAGCCAGAAGGAAGGGACGGCCAGTCCGGCCACGCTGATCACCTGCACGACGTGGTCGATCCAGCGGCCGCGATACAGCGCGGCCAGGGTGCCCAGGGGGATGGCCAGGGCCGTGGCGATCAGGGTGGCCATCACCGCCAGTTGCAGGCTCAGCGGCAGGCGGATGGCGATCTCCTGGGTGACGGGATTTCCGGACCACATCGAGGTGCCCAGGTCCGCCCGGAAGATCCCCACCATCCACTCCAGGAACTGGGCCGACAGGGGCCTGTTCAGGCCCAGACGCTGGCGCTCCGCTTCGATCACACCGGGGGTGACGAAGCTGCCTCCGGAGACCAGCCGCAGCTCGACGATGTCTCCCGGGACGATCCGGACCAGGATGAAGATCAGCACGGCCACGGTGACCAGCGTGGGAACCATCAGGGCCAGTCGCGTGAGTACGTACCGGGTCATGACCGTGCCGGCACCGGGGGGCGGGCCGCCCGCCCCCCCCCGGTGCGCCGCTACTCCGCCAGCCAGTACTCGGCCAGGTCGGGCTCCACGTAGTGGTTCGTCGTGGTCTTGTAGCCGCGCAGGGTCTTCCAGTAGGGGATGATGCGCTGCCACCACAGCACGTAGAAGGCGTAGGCCTGCTCGTCCAGGACGCGGCGCTCGAACTGGTGGACCAGGGCGGCGCGCTGTGCCTTGTCCGGTGTCCGGCTCTGCCGGACGTAGAGGGCGTCCAGCTGGCGGTCGATGTAGCCTCCGTAATTCACCGGGCTGACGTCGGCGGAGAGGAACTTCAGCAGCTGCACGTCGGGATCGTCGATGAAGTCGCAGGCGAAATCCACGACCAGGTCGTAGTTCCCGGCCCGCTGGTCGGCGAAGTAGCGGCCGGCTTCGACCTGTTCGTGGCGGACGTTGAGGCCGATCTGGCGCCACTGGTCCACGAGGTACACGCCCACCGCCTCATAGGGCATGGAGATGTCGCGGTTCTTCAGGGTGAAGGAGAAGCCCTCCGGCACCCCGGCCTCGCGCAGCAGCGCCCGCGCCTGCTGGCGCGCCTGCGCGATGTCGCGGCCGTACCCGGCCAGCCGGGCGAGCTCGGCGTCGCTCATCGCCCAGGCCCCGCCGGGAAGCATCATCGCCCCCACCGGTTTGACGAAGGCGATCTCCGAAAGGGCCTGCGACCCGCCCCAGCGGTCGATGGCCAGGGTCAGCGCCCGGCGCACGCGGGGGTCGTCGAAGGGCTTCTTCTTGGTGTTGATGGCCACGGTGTTGTTGCACTGCCAGGGCGAGGTGCCCACCGCGACCTTGTCGCCGGCGCTGCGCAGGATGTCGGCCAGCTCCGCCGGTGAGACGCCGCGGAACTCGGTGAGGGCCTGGCCGCTCTTGATCGCGGCCAGCATCGCGGAGCGGCTGGCGATGAACAGCACCCGGTAGCCGTCCAGGTAGGGCTTCCCCCGTTCGTAGTAGTCCTCGAAGCGCCGCCCCACCCAGTGCGACCCCCGCACGTACTCCACGAAGCGGAAGGGGCCCGTGCCCATGATGTTGCGTTCGTACCAGTGCGGGTCGCGCTCCAGGATCTCCGCCTTATAGACAAAGTTGAAGGGCGAGGCCAGCTTCTCCAGGAACCCCGGCGTGGCGTACTTCAGGCGGAAAACCACGGTCTGCGGATCGGGGGCTTCGACGGCCCGGACGCTCTGATACATCGCCTGGCGGGCGCTGACCACATCCCCCTTGGGGAAGATGATCTTGTCGTAGGTGGCCTTGATGTCGCGGGATGTCAGCGTCGAGCCGTCGTGGAACTTCACACCGCTGCGGATCTTGAAGGTCCACGTCAGGCCGTCCCGGGAGGCCGTCCAGGACTCGGCCAGATCCCCGACAACCTTGGGGTAGTTCTGCGTGTCGAACTTCACCAGGTAACTGTAGTGCGGTTTCACGGGATGGAGCATCGCGAAGGTCGTCTCGCGGTGACCGTCGAAGGACGGCGGTTGCGCGGTCGAGATGTAGACCAGGGTCCCGCCGCGTCGAGGCTGCTGGGCCGGGGCGGCCGGGGCCAGAACCGCCGCCACCAGCACCGCGATCGCCAGCCATCCCGGGACCGCCCGGACGGCCCGGACTCTCCCCACGGCTCCTGCCATCGCTCTCCCCTCCCCCGTTGGACTTATCCTGGGAACTACGACGCGTCCCCGGGGGCCCCTGCCCGGCCGGAGCGATCCGGGCGCCTCTCTACGACCTCCGCGGTTGCCGTGTCACCGCAGGCGCGGGGCGGGACTGCAGAGGGTCGTTACACCGGCATCATCCACCCGGCTCCTCCAGCGTCGCCACCATCGCCTCGACGGCCTGCTCGAAGCAGGCCAGCGGCGGGCGGACCAGGCCGGCGCCGATCTGGCCCACGCCGGCGCGGCGGTGCGCGATCCCCGTGTTCACCCGCGGGGTGATGCCGGTGCGGACGACCTTGCGGATGTCGATCCCGGTGGGCGTGCCGCGGAACTCCAGCTGGGGGATGCCGAAGGCGGGGTTCTCGGCGACGGTGATCTCGTACATCTCCAGCGTCGCCTCCAGAGCCATCTTCGCCGTGCCCCCCACGAACTTCACGATCGCCGGCGCGGCGGCCATGGCGAAACCGCCGATGCCCGCGGTCTCGGTGATGGTGCTGTCGCCGATGTCGGGGTTGGCGTCGTCCTGGGTGTAGCCGGGGAAGAAGAGGCCCACGGGAATCTCCGCCGGCGCGGTGAACCAGCGGTCTCCCAGGCCGCTGACGCGGATGCCGAAGTCGGTGCCGTTCCGGGCCATCGCCGTGACGACGGTGCTGCCGGGGACTCCGTGCGCGGCGTCGGTCATCGCCTTGCAGGCGGCCATGACGGGATTGAGAATGGCCAGGTCGTTTCCGGCCAGGTACTCGAACACCGCGGCCAGGTCCTCGCTCCGCGCGCCGGTGCGGGCCAGGTGGGGGGCCAGCAGGCGCGCGAACAGCGCCGAGCCGGCGCGGTTGCGGTTGTGGCCCTCGTCGCCCATCTGGATCTGCTGGGCGATCATGGTTTTCATGTCGATCCCGCCGGAGCGCTCCAGCGCCCGGCCGGCGATGGGCGCGTAGACGTCGCGCAGCCAGCGCAGCCGGGCCAGCACATCCTCGCCGTAGGCGCCGTAGCGCAGGACCTTCCCGTACCCTTCGTTGAGGGTGGAGTAGGCGCGGTTGCCCGCGGCGCGGTTCTCCACGATGTACACCGGCATCGAGGCGGTCGTCACCCCCGCCATCGGCCCGACGGTCTGGTGGTGGTGACACGGGGCGAAGGTCACGTCGCCCCGCTCGACGATCGCCACCGCCTCCTCCTCGTTGCGGGCCAGCCCTTCGTAGATCAGCCCCCCGATCACCGCGCCGCGGAGCGGGCCGGACATGCGCGCCCACTCGATGGGCGGACCGGCGTGCAGGACGAGATTCCGCCGCATCCTCGGAATGACCTCACCGGCCGGCGCAATGCCGGTCAGGACGGGAGTGGCTTCAAGGATGCGCTGGACTGCGGTGCGGTTCGCCTCGTCGATGTTCATGAGTTCTGTATTGGCCGCCGGCGCCGCGTCCACCTACGGTGCCGGCTCCGGGATCCCGACGGCCCGCCCGCGGAGAGGACGCCTGCCGGAGGGGCGGGGAAACAGACAGGCGATGGGGAGAATCCTCAAAGCCGCGGTGCTGTCCGTCCTGCTGGCCGCCGGGTGGCCGCAGGGCCGGGGCTTTGCCGCCAGCACCTACCGGGCGTGCTCGCTGCTGACGACCGCGGAGGTGGAAGCGGCGCTGCGGGGGCGGGTGACCGGGAGCAACGAACGGGACGCGGTGGTCTCCACGGGTCCGTACCGGGGCGAGACGATCTCCGGCTGCACCTGGATCGTCGGGTCGGCCTATCTCTCGGTGAGCGTGGTGCGCCGGAAACCCGCCGGGGAGCCGGAGCAGGCAGCCGCGGTGAGGACACTCCGACGGGCGCTGGACGACCTGCGGCGCAAGCGATGGACGATCGCGCCGGCGGACGTGGCAGGGGCAGAGTGCCACGTCGCGCAACCGCCGGCGCGCGACCGGCGCGTCGGCCCGGTCGTGGCCTGCTTCATGGAACGCAGGGGGTTTGCCTTCGGCCTCTATGCGGTACGGACCCGCCTCGCCGCGGAGCAGGTCAAGGCGCTGGGCGACCTCGTCGCCGGGCGGCTCCCTTAAAAGGGGGCGTCCTGCCGGAACCGTTCCCGCGGGGCCCCTCCCGCCGGCCCGGTTCAGGCCCCGAGTTTGTCCAGCATCTCCAGCAGCCGCTGCCTGCCTCCGGCCGGCGGCTGCCAGTCCACCGAGACGACGTCGACCCCCTGGGTGCGCAGACTGTCGGCGAACAGCTCCAGCCCGACGTTGACGACCTTCGGCGGATGGGCCAGCAGCGGGATGATCCCCGCCGCATTCGGGAGCGTCACCGCCTCCGCCGCCGGCGGAACCGCAGTCGGTGCGCAGGGCTCGCCGCGGCTTCCCGCGGCCTCGGCGATCAATGCGGCCAGACGGACCCCCTCGACATGGCTGGAGGGCACCAGGGCGCCGGCGTCGATCAGGGCCTGGACCTGATCGTCGTAGGACTGCGGGTCGAGGTCGGTCCCGGTCACGCTGACGATGATCGGGAGCCACCGCCCGGCCGACCGGGCCGCCTCCCGCGCCCGACGGATGACGGGCGCGAACTGCCCCGCCGGATCCGGGTGGGCCCCCCACCCCAGCACCACGTCCATCAGAATGACGGCCACCTCGGGGTCGGCCGCCTCGCGCAGCAGCCGCTGCTGGCGCAACTCCGGATCGAGCATGGGATGCAGCCGCCCCACGGTGAACTCGTCGCTGCCCATGTCGATCACGGTGTGCTCCCGGCTCTGCAGGGCGGAGGACAGCAGGCGATCGGGCCGCAGCGGCGTGTTGGAGTAGACGGGACCGATGTGCCGCTCCAGGACCGCCAGGGCCTCGTAGCACAGCGTCCCGCCGCTGTACAGCCCGCGGATGTAGCGCTGCCCACGGGCCAGGCGCAGCGCCTCCTGCGCGGGGAGCGCGCGGCGGCGCGGCCAGGACGGCGCCGATCCCGTGGCCAGCCGCACGGCGGTCTCCGCGGCGTCCTCGAGCGTCGCGGCGCCGAAGAGGCGGCCGGACGAGGGCACGGCGGCGCCGATGAAATTCACAACCACAGGCTTCCCCGTGGCCTGGGCCGCGGCCAGCAGCGTCGAGGCGACCCGGGCCGCCGGCGGCTTGGAGATGAAGACGATCACGTCGGTGTCGGGATCCGCGGCCAGCGCGGCGAGTGCCCACAGCGCGGTGGCGCCGCCCACGGCGGCGGAGAGGTCGCGGCCGCCCGTCCCGACGGCGTGCGAGACGCCCGACCCGCCGCGGTGGATCAGCGTGCTCACCTCCTGGATTCCGGTCCCCGCGGCGCCGACGATCCCGATCGGACCGCGCCGCACGCCGTTGGCAAACCCCAACGCCGCTCCGCCCAGGATCGCCGTCCCGCAGTCCGGGCCCATGACCAGCAGCCCGCGGGAGGCGGCGGTGCGTTTCAACTCCACCTCGGCCTCCACCGGCACGTTGTCGCTGAAAAGCATCGCGTGCAGGCCCGCGGCCAGGGCCTCCCGGGCCACCCCGGCGGCGAACCGCCCGGGGACGGAGATCAACGCCAGGTTCGCTCCGGCCAGGGTCCGCGCCGCGGTGGCGACGGTCTTCGGCCGATAGGCGCCTGCGGTCGGGGTCGCGCGCCGCTGCGCCAGCGCCTCGTCGGCCCGCGACAGCGCCGCCTCGGCGGAGGCTTCGTCCTCCGCCTCCACCGCCACGATGAGGTCGTCGGGACGCGCCGACGCGGCGACCTCCGGAGCGAGCAGCCCGGCCTCCCGCAGCAACTCCTTGTTGGCGTCGGTGCCCATCACCACCCCGGCCTCGCGCACCCCGGGCAGGGTACGGATCTCCCGCTGCACGAGCATCAGCGTCACGGAATCGAAGTAGGCGCTGGTCTTGATCCGGCTGCGGAGCACCTCTTCACCTCGGATCCCGGCTCCGGCGGCGTCGTTGTGGGTGTTCCACCGCAGGCCGCCGTTCCCTTGTCCCATCGCCGGCGTATTTGCTAAACTGATTCAGCTTATGGGCAAAACCGGCAGGAAAGAGGCGCGCCGCCAGGCACGGCTCGTGCGCCGGGCATCCGAAGCGGAGCAACGCGAGCGCCGCAGGCGGCGCGTCTTCGTCTACGGCGGGATTACGGCCGTGGGTGTTCTTGTGGTAGTCGCCTGGGCCCTCCGGGCCAACCTGCGGCCTGAGCCCGCGGCGGTGGCCACCGCGGTCCGGGGAGCTTCCGGCCGTCCGGCCGCGCCAGCGCCGCGCCCGCAGATCGTCAAAGTGGCCGACCAGGGTCGGGCTCACGTCCTACCCGGCGCGCCGCACCCTCCCTACAACTCCAATCCCCCGACGTCCGGCTGGCACTACGCGACGACCGCAGCCTGGGGCTTCCACAACGCCGAGCTGCCCGACGAACTCATCGTCCACAATCTCGAGCACGGCGGGATCTGGATCAGTTACAAAGATGCCGAGGATGCTGAGGTCGTCGACGCCCTGGTGGGATTGAGCCGGGAGTATCGGACCAAGGTAATCATCACCCACCGCCCCCGCAACGACAGCCGGATCGCCGTGGCCGCCTGGGGGCATCTCATGAAGCTGGACCGCTTCGACCGCGCCGCCATCGTCAACTTCATCGCCCGCTTCAAGAACAAAGGCCCCGAGTTCGTCCCCGACTAGATTCGATCCATCGCCACTACGGGGCCCCCTCTGCGCTCCAGGGCAGCGGATCCACGTACAGGCCGTTGATCCGAAGGGCCCAGTGCAGGTGGGCGCCGGTGGTGACGCCGGTGCTTCCCACACGGCCGACGAGGTCTCCTCGACGCACGCGCTGCCCCGGCGTCACCAGGATCCGGGACATGTGAAAGTATCCGGTGAGCACGCCGAGGCCGTGGTCTACGAAAACGGCGTCCCCCGACAGGGGCAGGGGCTCGGCGAGACGGACGATCCCGTGGTTGGCGGCGCGCACAGGCGTCCCCTCGGGCGCCGCAAAGTCCGTCCCGCGGTGGAACCCGCGGACCGTGCCGTTGTAGACGCTCTGCACCCCGTAGGGCGAGGAAACCGGCGCATCCACCGGCAGGAGGAATGCCCCCTCCCACCGCTGCCGTGGTTCCAGGACCTGCAACGCGGCGGCCACCTTGCGCTGCTCCTCGGCCACCATCTCGGGGGTGAACAGCGCCGCCTTGTCGGGATCCAGGCTCAGGCGGCGCTGGCGCCAGGCCACCCATCTGACCCGGACGGTCCGCCGGGCCAGAACCCGGTCCTGCGCCACGACGCTGAGGGCATAGGCCCCCGCCGCGGTGCGGGCGTCGGCGGCGACATAGGTAAGGTGAAGACCTCCGGCGCCGTAGAGCGGCCAGCGGCGGCCCGCAAACCGCACTTCGGTCCCGTCGGGAAGGGTCCCGCGCACGGTCACCCGCAGCGCCCGCCCCTGGTCGATGATCGCATCGCTCAACTGGAGCAGCGGCGCGGCCTCGCCCGGAGGGAGCGCGGACAGCAGGAGGAGCAGGAGGAGAACCGCCAGCCGGAGCACGGTCAGTTCACCGTCACGCCGTGGCGGCGCAGGATCTCGAGGACCCGTGGAATCGGCAGCGCGGGCATCTCGTGGCCATCGCGCCCCGTCATGGACTCGGCCATGAACAACGCGTTGAGGATCGCTTCTTCGGCCGCCTCCACCGCGGCGCGGAACAGCCCGTTCAGCACCGTGCGGTCATGGCGCTCCTGGCGCGGATGGGTGGTGAAGGCGACGGCCAGATCGCCGCTGGTCTGCCCGCTGATGGCGCCGGTGCGGGCCATGCCGAGGAAGCACCGCCAGGCGATCCGGCGCAGGTCCACGGCGCTCAGGGGGGCGTCGACGGCGACGACGAAGACGCAGGAGCCGCGCTCCGCCGGCTGGGAGGCGGCCTGCAGCTCGCGCCCGACGGGGACCCCGGCGACGACCAGGTCGCCGGGAAAGCCGAAGTTCGGCACGGCGAGCACGCCGAGGGTGTAGCCGGGCGGGTCGACCCGACGCGACGCGGTGCCGACCCCGGATTTGAACCCCTGGCAGCGCATCCCCACGCCGGCTCCCACGCACCCTTCTTCCACCGGGCCGCCGCGGGCCGACCCGACGGCCTGGAGCACCTCCCGCTCGCCTACCGCCCGGGCCCGCGCATCGTTCAGGTACCCGTCAAAGCACTCCAGGACCACGGGGTTGACCGTCTCGGCGACGCCGATCGCGGGATCCTGCGCCATCATGTACGTGAGCAGCGCGTCGGCCACGCGCGGGACGTTGAGGGTGCTGGTGAGCAGGATCGGCGTCTCCACCATCCCCAGTTCCTCGATCTGCATCAGCCCCGTGGACTTCCCGTAGCCGTTCAGCACCGCGGCCGCCGCCGTCACCTTCTCCTGGTAGAGGTTGCGCCCGTGGGGCAGGACCGCGGTGACCCCGGTGGCCAGGCGGTCGCCGCGCAATGCGGCGTGCCCGACCAGGACGCCGGGGACGTCGGTAATCGCGTTCAATGGACCTGTCCCCAGCGTCCCCAGGGCCAGGAACTCGCGCAGTCGGGGCATGGCACCCTACCACTTGGCAGGTCTCTGCACTCTCTCCTCCGGGAACTGGTGAACATAGAGAAAGGGTATTTGAAAGTTTATGAATGGCGACTTCACCGGGGGACCTTCCGGAGGCATGCGCGCTTTCGCCCTCCCATTGAGAGGCCTGACGGGCCTGCGGACCCGCCTGCTGCTGCTCCTCCTGCTCCTCCTCATTCCCATGTCCGGGCTGATGTACTACGGGAACCTGCAGGAGGATCGCATCCTCGAGCGGCGGACCTTCGAGGAGGTCCAGCGTCTGGCCCAGCACTTCGCCGACCAGCAGGCGCTCTTCGTCGACCAGACGCGGTACTTCCTCATCAATCTGGCCCACTCCGAAGCGGTGCGCCGCCCGACCGCCGACTGCAACGAGGTCCTGGCCCGGCACCTGAGGGAGGTGGGCCTCTACGCCAACCTCGGACTGGCCGCCCCCGACGGACGGATCGTCTGCAGCGCGCTGCCCTTCGCCCCAGGGGTCACCATCGCCGACCGGCAGTACTTCCGGGAGGCGCTGCGCAGTGGCGGCTTCGCCATCGGCGGGTACCAGATCGGCCGGATCACCGGCCGGGCCACCGTCAACTTCGGCCTGCCGGTGCGGGGAGCGGACGGCTCGATCACCGGGATCGTCTTTGCCGCCCTTTCCCTGGACTGGCTGAACCGGGCCGTGGGCGCGACCGGGCTCCCCGACGGCTCCACCCTCACCGTGGTGGACCACAACGGAAGGATCCTGGTGCGCCATCCGGATCCCGAGCGCTGGGTCGGCAAGGCCTACCCCGACGCGCCCCTGGTCCAGGCGGCGCTGGCCGAGGGCAGGGGCGTGGCGCGGGTCCGGGGGATTGACGGCACCACCCGGCTGTACGGGTTCGTGCCGATCGAGGAACCCGCCGCCAGAGCGCTGGTGATCGCCGTGGGCATCCCGGTCACCTCGGTTTTCGCGGAGCAGCACGTCATCTTCGGCCGGACGCTGGCCGGCGTCCTGGGTCTGAGCGCGCTCCTCCTCTTCGCCGCCTGGCTGGTCGTGGGGCGGCTCGTCATCCAGCCCGTGGACGCCCTCGTCCGGGCCACGGAGCGCATCCGCTCGGGCGACTACACCGCGCGCACCGGCCTGGAGAGGATCTCCGGCGAACTCGGCTCTGTCGCCGCGGCCTTCGACCTGATGGCCGCCGACCTCCAGCGGCGCGAGGCCGAGCGAGAACGCCACACGCGGCAGATCACCAGGCAGCTGGAGACCATCACCGCGCTCTACGCCGGGGCGCGCCAACTGACGCGCAGCCTGGATGTCGACGAACTCGCCGGCGCCGTGGCCCGGGCCTACGTGGAGGTGTTCGGGGCGGACCTCGCCTTCGTCGGTGAGGCGTGCGCCGATGGCTCGATCCGGCCGACCGCCGTGGTGCCGATGCCGGAGCCCCTGCCGGACGACCTCGTGATCCGCTGGGACGACCCGCCCGAGGCGGCGGGCCCCGTCACCCGCGCGACGCGCATCGGTCGCCCGGTGATCGTCGCCGACTTGGCGGCCGAGCCCTCCGTCCAGCCGTGGCTGCGCCACCTGCGGGGGGTGGGGGCGCAGAGTCTGGGCGTCTTCCCCCTGATGAGCCGGGAGGCACCGGTGGGTGTCATCGTCCTCCTGAGCCGCCGCAGCGGGTTCTTCGCCACGGATCGGGTGGAGCTGTTCGAGGCATACGCGCACCAGGCCGCCGCGGCGCTGACCAACGCCCGCCTGCACGCCGAGACGCAGCGCCGGCTCCAGCGCCTGGACGCCCTGCGCACCGTGGACCTGGCCATCACCGGCAGTCTGGACCTGCGGGTCACGCTGGACGTCCTCCTGGAGCAGGTCACGCGCCAGCTCGGCGTAGACGCCGCCGACGTCCTCCTGCTTCAGCCGCAGCTGCAGGTCCTGGAGTTCGTCGCCGGCCGCGGGTTTCAAAGCCGCGCCCTGGAAGGGACACGCCTGCGCCTGGGCCAGGGATACGCCGGCCGTGCCGCCCTGGAACGCCGGGTCGTCCAGGTGCCGGACCTGCGGCTGGCGGACGAGGAGTTCGCCCGCGCGGATCTGGCTGCAGGCGAAGGGTTCGTCACCTACGCCGCCGCGCCGCTCGTGGCCAAGGGACAGGTCAAGGGGATCATGGAGGTGTTCCACCGGGCGCCGCTGACGCCGGATGCGGAGTGGCTGGGCTTCCTGGAGGCGCTGGCCGGCCAGGCGGCGATCGCCGTGGACAACGCCGCGCTCTTTGAGGGGCTGCAGCGCTCGAACCTCGAACTCACCCTGGCCTACGACACGACGCTGGAAGGCTGGTCGCGTGCCCTCGACTTGCGGGACAGGGAGACCGAAGGGCACACCCAGCGCGTCGTCGAGTTGACCCTGCGCCTGGCCCGGGCCATGGGCCTGAGGGAGGAGGAGCTGGTGCACGTCAGGCGCGGCGCCCTGCTGCACGATATCGGCAAGATGGGCATCCCCGACAGCATCCTGCACAAGCCCGGCCCGCTGACGGAGGCGGAGTGGGAGATCATGCGCCGCCATCCCGTCTACGCCTACGACCTGCTCTCGCCGATCGCCTACCTGCGTCCGGCCCTGGACATCCCCTACTGCCACCACGAGAAGTGGGACGGCACGGGCTACCCGCGGGGCCTGCAGGGCGAGCAGATCCCGCTGGCGGCGCGGATCTTCGCGGTCGTGGACGTGCTGGACGCCCTGACCTCCGACCGTCCCTATCGCCGGGCGTGGTCCAGGGAGCGGGCGCTGGCCTACATCCGCGAGCAGGCGGGAGCCCACTTCGATCCTGCTGTGGTCAACGCATTCTTCCGCCTGGTGGACGGCGAACCCGCCACCACCTCCTGAGGTCCGAGGGAGACTCCACCGACTGAAACTCCGCCCCATCGGGCAGATATGGTACGGCGGAGATCAACTTCTCCAAGGCCAAGGGCGCGGAGGGGTCTGCTCACGGTGGCGCCGTCGCTCACCCAGGTCGATCGCCTGCTGCGGGCGATCATCGACACCGAACCGGCATGCGTGAAGCTGCTGGCGCCGGACGGCACGGTCCTGGAGATGAACCGCGCCGGGCTGCAGATGGTGGACGCCGACTCCCGCGAGCAGGTCGTCGGCCGGTCGGTGCTCCCGCTGGTCGCACCCGAGTGCCGCGCGGCCTTCGAGGACCTCCAGGCCCGGGCGTTCCGGGGCGAGTCCGGGACGCTGGAGTTCGAAATGATCAGTCTCAGAGGCGTCCGGCGGCGGGTGGAGACCCACGTCACCCCCGTCCGGGACGACGGCGGTCGGGTCGAGGCCGCCCTGGCCATCACCCGGGACATCACGCGCCTGCGGCAGGCCCAGGCGGCGCTGCGGCGCGAGAGCGCCCTCCTCCATGCGGTGCTCGAGCACGGCACCGACGCCATCGTTCTCCTCGCCGCGGACGGCACGGTGCAGTACGCCAGCCCGTCCACCCGCCGCATCCTGGGTCACCCCCCCGAGGCCCTCGTCGGCGGCAGCATCCTGGATCTGGTGCATCCCGACGACCGCCTCCCGGCCAGGAGCGGGCTGCGGCGTCTGGCGGCGCGGGGCGGCACGACCGCCGGGCGGGTGCGGCTGCGGCGCGACGACGGCACCTGGGCCTGGGTGGAGGCGGTCGCCACCAACCTCCTGGACGAACCCGAGGTCGGCGCCATCGTCGTCAACTACCGGGACATCACCGACCGGCAGCGGGCCGAGGAGGAGATCACCCGGTCGATGTCGGTGCTGCGGGCGACGCTGGAGTCCACAACGGACGGCATCCTCGTCGTCGACAGGCAGGGTAGGATCGTCGAGTTCAACCGCCGTTTCGTCGAGATGTGGCAGATCCCCGACCATGTCCTCAGCCGGCGGGACGACGGCCAGGCCCTGACCTACGTCCTGGACCAGCTCAAGGAGCCTGAGGCCTTCTTGAAAAAGGTCCGCGAACTCTACGCCGCACCGGAGGCCGAATCCTACGATGTGATCGAGTTCAAGGACGGCCGGATCTTCGAACGGTACTCGCGGCCCCAGCGCATCGGCGATCGCGCCGTGGGCCGGGTGTGGAGCTTCCGGGACGTCACGGCGCGCCGCCGGACGGAGGCGCAGATCCAGGAGCAGTTGCGGATGCTCGGCGCGCTCTACGCCAGCGCGCAGAAGCTCTCCCAGAGCCTGCGGCTGCAGGAGGTGGCCGACTTCGTCACCGCCACCTGCGTGGAGACCTTCGGCGCCGAACTGGCCTGGGTGGCCCACGCCGACCCCGACGGCGCGCTGCGCATCATCAGTTCCGCGCCTGCGGAGAACCGGTATCCCGAGACGCTGCAGTTGCGCTGGGACGTGCCGGTGGAGAGGGAAACACCGTCCCCCCGCGCGCTGCGCACCGGAAAGCCGGTGGTGGTCACGAACGTCGCCGCCGAGCTCCCGCCCGAAATCGCGGCGCGCCTGGCCGCCGCCGGCTTCCGGTCGGCGGGCGCCTTCCCTCTGATCAGCCGCAACCGGCCCTTCGGCGTGCTGGCCCTCTACAGCGCCAGGCCGGAGTTCTTCGAGCCGGCCCGCACCGAACTGTACCAGGCCTTCGCCCACCACGCGGCCGCGGCGCTGGAGAATGCCCGGCTGTTCGAGGAGAGCCTGCGCCGGGCCGGCGAGTTCGAAGCCCTCTACGACACGGCCCATGCCCTCTCTGCGCACCAGGACCTGCGGGCCCTCCTGCAGGCGATCCTCGACCGCGCCGGGAGGCTGCTGGGCGTCGAGCGCGGCGCGATCCACCTCTACGACCCGGCGCGCGACGACCTGGAGCTGGCCGTGGTGCGCAACCTGCCGGCCCTGCCGGGAGCGCGCTTCCCCCTCTCCCGGGGCGCCGTGGGCGTCGTGGCCCGCGAGCGACGACCGTTGATCGTCGACGACTACGCCCGGTGGGAGGGGAGGAGCGAGGAGATCGCGGCCCTGGGGATCGGGTCCGTGATCGCCGTGCCGATGCTGTACCGGGGCGAACTGATCGGGGTGCTCAGCCTGAGCGAGCTGGCGGAGCGGCGGCGGCGGTTCACCGACGAGGACGGCCGACTGCTGGCCCTGTTCGCCGCCCAGGCCGGCAGCGCCGTGCACACCGCGCGGCTGTTCGACGATGCCCGCCGGCGGCTGGACCAGCTGCAGGCCCTGCACGACATCGACACGGCCATCAGCAGCTCGCTGGACATGCGCGTCACGCTCACCGTCCTGCTGGACAAGGTGACCTCCACCCTCCGGGTGGACGCCGCGGATGTGCTGCTCATGAACCCGGCAAGCAAGACGCTGGAGCACATCGCCTCGCGCGGCTTCCGCACCGGCGCGCTGCAGCACTCCCGACTGCAGCTCGGGAAGGGGTACGCCGGCCAGGCCGCCGCGGAACGCCGCACGGTGATCGTGCCCGACCTGGCGGCCGCGCCGGGCGAACTGCAGCGCTCCCCGCTGCTGCGCGAGGAAGGCTTCGTGACCTACGTGGCGGCGCCGCTCGTGGCCAAGGGGGAAGTGAAGGGCGTGCTGGAACTCTTCCACCGCTCCCGACTCGATCCGGATCCGGAGTGGCTGACCTTCCTCTCCACCCTGGCCGGCCAGGCGGCCATCGCCATCGACAACGCCACGCTGGTCAGCAACCTCCAGCAGGCGAACATGGAACTGACCATGGCCTACGACACCACGCTGGAGGGGTGGTCCCGGGCGCTCGACCTGCGCGATAGGGAGACCGAGGGCCACACCCGGCGTGTCACCGATCTCACGCTCCGCCTGGCGCGCGAGCTGGGCGTCCCGGAGGAAGACCTGGTGCACATCCGGCGCGGGGCGCTGCTGCACGACATCGGGAAGATGGGCATCCCCGACAGCATCCTCCTCAAGCCCGGGCCGCTGACGGAGCAGGAGTGGGAGATCATGCGCCGGCATCCCCTGGTGGCCCACCAGTTGC
Source organism: Armatimonadota bacterium (assembly GCA_031459765.1). NCBI lineage: Bacteria > Bacillati > Candidatus Sysuimicrobiota > Candidatus Sysuimicrobiia > Candidatus Sysuimicrobiales > Candidatus Kaftiobacteriaceae > Candidatus Kaftiobacterium > Candidatus Kaftiobacterium secundum. The sequence goes on from JAVKHY010000013.1 coordinate 64,531, forward strand.
TCGCGCCGATCCCCCACCTCCGGCGGGCCCTGGAGATCCCCCTGTACCACCACGAGAGGTGGGACGGAACGGGCTATCCACAGGGCCTGGCGGGGGAGCAGATCCCGCTGGCCGCCCGGATCTTCGCCGTCGCCGACGTCTGGGACGCCCTTTGCTCCGACCGCCCCTACCGCAGGGCCTGGCCGCGTGAGCAGGCCCTGGCCTACATTAGCGACCAGGCCGGGAAGCACTTCGATCCCCGGGTCGTCGAAGCGCTCCTGCGGGTGCTCGACGCACAGTCCCGCGCGCCGGCGGCATCCTAACCCCCGCACGCAGACCCGGGAACGTCAACCAGGCCGGTCGGGGTATTCGCGGCGGCACAGCCCCGGACGAGGTCGGCCTACTATATTACGGTGAGGGAGGTGACTGCCGATGCGTTGCCGCCTCCGCGGCGCACGCGTTCTGCTCGTCTTTCTCCTGGTCTCGCTGCCGATCTGGCCGCCCTCCGCTGCCGCGCAGCAGGCTGCCTACCGTCGCGTCGCGCCGAGGATCTTCGTCCCATTCGACCCCCAGGCGGCCACCGTCTTGCACCGCAGCGAGAACCTGTTTGTCGTGGAGATCCCCCATCGGGGATATGCGTTCACTCCTCGGATCGCCGCGTTTGGTGACCGGGTCATCTTCGTCTCCGCGGAGAGCACGCTCGCCTTCACGTCCGTGTATTGGGACGGGGTGAAGGCGCTGAGAATTCCCCAGGACACTCCGGGAGCCCCCCCCGGAGGTCAGGCGCCTCGTCGGCGCGGTGTCCTTCGACCGGCCGGCGCGGGTGATCGTCTTCGTGTGCGAGACGGCGCCCGGCGGCTTGAAGCTCGCCGAGAAGGAGATCTGTGCCGTGCGCAGCGACGGAACAGGTCTGCGGCGGCTGACCCGGCCCCTCCGGTCGGATGAAAGCCAGTACAACCACGCCGCTGCCCCCGCCGTGAGCGCCGATGGGCGATTGGTGGTGTACCGCCGGCAGCACGCCGGGTACCTGGGTGCCGTCGGCACCGACGGGACCGGCCCGCGTGTGCTGGTGCCTCAGGCCGACGGACTGACGCCCGTGGTGCTGGCGCGCCGCGCCGTCTTCTACCTGAGGGGTGGTCAGGTGTGGCGGGCCGGCCTGGACGGATCGGGCGCCAGGCAGGTGACCCGGGAGCGTGGAGAGATCCGGGCTCTGGCGGCCGATCAGGACGGTCGGAGGGTGGCCTACGTGGCCCGGGAGAGCGGTCGTGCTGCCGGGATCACGGTGGTGGACGGAAACACCGGCGCCGTTCTCCACACGATCCCGGGGGGGTTGACCTTGCGACGCGGAAGGTCGTCGAGGTGAGCGCAGGGATCAAAGCGGGAATGGGCGCGGACCTGAACGAGAGGCCGTGGTCAGCGGCGTCGATCCGGCAACGCTGGCGGTGCTGGTGAACGGCCGTGACGTCACGGTCCGGCTGGAGAAGGGGCCCGAGCGGGCCAGCGGGCGGCTGGGTCGCGAATTTCTGAAGAACGGGGAGAATGTTCTGGAAGCGCGCATCCGGGATCGCGCGGGAAACGAAAGCCGTCAGACGGTGCGGTTCCACGTTGTCCCAGGCCTGCTGGCGGAATTCCACATGGCGGGAGGAATCGCCGGCATCGGGCAGCGCCTGCGGGTGTTCCGAGACGGGTTGGCCCGCGTGGACAGCGACCACGTATCGTACTGCGCGCGCCTGGATCAGGAACGCCTCGAGCGCCTGCGGAGGACGCTGGACCAGACCGGCTTCCCCGGCCTCCGCCCGGAGTACCGGCCGGCGCACCCCGTGGTGGACGGCTATACCTACAGGGTGGCCTACCAGGGTCACATGGTCACGACACAGGACCCCATTGAGGACGCCGCCCCCGCGGCCCTTCGCGCGGTCATCCGGGAGTTCGCGGCGGTGGTGCGCCAGGTGAGGGAACAGAAACACGCGTGCCCGTAGGGCTTGTATCGGGCGGCTGCCCGATGGCGTCGGACGCTTCCCGTGGCATGCTGGGACCGGAGGCGGCGGGACGCCATGCTGCGGCAGCTGTTCCTCACCCTGGCCAGGAACACGACGGCGCAGGAGGCGGCCACGCACTCGCGCCTGCTGCGTCCGGCGGTACGGAGGTTCGTAGCCGGCGAGACGCTGGCCGACGGAATCGCCGCGGTGGCGGCCCTCAACGCCCGGGGGATCGAGGCCACGTTGGACGTCCTCGGCGAAGCCACCGCCTCCGAAGAAGACGCCCGGCAGGCCGCCCGCGACTACTTCGAGGTCCTCAACGCCATCTTCCACCGGGGCCTGCGGTCCCACGTCTCGCTGAAGCTCTCCCAGATGGGGCTGGATCTCTCCCTTGACCTCGCCGCCGACCTGCTCGCCGCCATCGCCCGGACCGCGGCGGCGGTCGGCACCT
>JAVKHY010000014.1 GCA_031459765.1 Armatimonadota bacterium
AGCCGCCGCAAGGTCCGGTCCTTGTCGCCGCCTTCGATCAGGCTGAAGAAGCCGGCCAGCCCGCGGGCCGTCGCGTCCGCGATGAGCAGGTCGTGGGGCAGACCGCTGATCAGCACCAGGTCGAACCGGCGCCGCAGCGCGCCGAGCACGCGCCGGACGGAGGGGAACTCGACCATCCGGTCTTTGGCCGCGTCGTTGTAGGCGGAGTAGCGACGGGAGAAGGCTTCCTCCTGCTCCGGGCCGACCTCCACGCCCAGCGCTTTGGCCGTATCGGCGAGCTGCTGCAGACGGTGCGCGCCGCTGGTCCGGGCATAGGAGGCGTCGACAACGGGACGGGCCGATTCGTCCAGCCCCAGCGTCTCGGCCACGGCGCGCCAGTAGGAGTGGCGCTTGATCTCGTAGGCGTCCACCAGGGTGCCGTCGTAATCGAAGGCGACGACGGGCCTGCTCACCACGGGACTCAGAGCGGGACGCGCACCGCGGCGTCGAAGCGCGTGTAGTAGCGCGAGACGTCACCGCGGCCGTACTTCTTGCGGAAGCGCTCCACGACGGGACGCACCCCGGCGCGCCCGGTGATCGGCTCTCCGGTGACGGTGGCCCGCCGGTCGCCGGCACGGACGACGATCGTGGGATCGGCCTGGACGTTGCGGAACCACTGGGAGCGCGTCCCGGTCACCGGCAACAGCCACATCGTGCCGTCGTCCAGGACGAACCAGACGGGAAGGGTGATCCTCCGACCGGTGCGCCGGCCCCGCACCGTGATCGAGATCTCCTTCCGCCGGCGGAGCGCCTGCCGCAGAGCCCGGGAGGACATCGCGTCTTCTACTGTAGCACGTTCTGCATCAGCATCATGACCAGGAAGCCAGCAACCACGGCCGCCGCCCCGTTCCCGTGCCCGCTGTGTTTTTCGGCCTCCGGAATGATCTCGCTGAAAACGAGAAACCCCATGGCGCCGGCGGCAAACCCCAATCCCAGGGGGACCAGCGGCTCGAAGAACGCCACGGCCAGCGCGGCGGGCACGGCCATGAGCGGCTGGGGCAGGCTGGTGAAGATCGACCACCAGACGCAGGCCCATCCGGAGAATCCCTGGCTGCGCAGCGGCAGCGAGGCCGCCAGGCCCTCGGGGATGTTGTGGATGGCGATGGCCACGGTGACCAGGGCGGCCAGGGCGACCTCTCCGGAGCCGAAGGCCACGCCGACGGCGATGCCTTCGGAGAAGCTGTGGATGGTCAGCGTCCCGATGAAGAGGACGACCCGACGGGCCGGAGCACCGTGCAGGTGGTAGAAATCGAAGGAGGTGTGGCCGAACCGGCGCTCGGTGAGCCAGAAGAGGAAGGCCCCCAGCGCGATTCCTGCCGCCACGGGCGTGTAGCCGTCGCGATTGACGCCCTCGAAGACGAGGTTGAAGACGGAGGCGGAGAGCATCATCCCGCCGCTGAAGCCCCAGGCCAGGCCGAGGAACCGGTCCGGCAGACCTTTGGTGAACAGGAAGGGAACCCCGCCGATCCCGGTGGCGACGGCCGTGGCCAGGGCGGAGAAGAAAGTGACGAGGCCGAGATTCAGCACGTGCGCACCTGCACCAATCCTACCCACCCCGCAGATGACGGACTATACATCCGGCGTCTGATTAGGGCGTCCTAATCGCGGAAGATGCATCCTCACAATTCGGGGTATAATGGGCTCGACCGCGGAGGGGTGCAGGGAACCCGGCCATCCGCGCGGTCTTGAAAACCGCTGGGGCCAAAAGGCCCGTGTGGGTTCAAATCCCACCCCCTCCGCCACATGCGGCTTACACCGGCGCCGGCCCGGCGCGGCCGCGCGCGCTCCAGATGGCGGCCCACAGCGCGCCAAAGCCGGTCCACACCGCCAGCAGCCTGAAGATCCAGCCCACGACGGGCAGCCCCACAAGGATGACCAGCAGGATCACGCCGAGCGCAACGGCGGCGTACGGCGACACCCTGCCTGGGCCGCGGCCGAGCCGGCGCAGGAAGGCGTCCCCCAGCCAGGCGGAGACAAAGACCTGGCTGGGATACAGCGTGGCCAGGTACAGCAGCAGCACAGCGAAGGCGAGCGGAATGCCCACCAGCGTGACGAGCAGCAGCACGATCGCCACCGGCACGATGAACATGAGGATGAACCCCGTCAGCAGGCTCCACCCGAACCGGGAGCGCACCGTCTCCTGGACGTGCCGGACGCCGCGGGGGGTGATCGCGACGAGGATGAGTCCGATGGCCAGCAGCCACAGGGCCTCCAGGATCCGTCCGGCAAACCGCAGGCGTAGCCGCGCCGCCGGGTTCATCACCAGGCGCGGGCGCGACGGGCGATCGAGCCGGGTGATTCCCCCGTCGACCTGGGCCCCGGCCTGCATCTCCAGCGGTCGATCCGCGCCGTAGCGCAGGCTGCCGGTGATGCGGGCCGTCGGAAGCAGCACGACCCGGTCCGCCTGCGCCTCCACGTTCCCCGCAATCGTCCCGCCGATCGTCACCGTTCCGCCCGTGAGCCAGGCGTTGCGCTGCACCGCGCCCGAGACCCGGACAGTGCCGCCGGCGGCGACCAGGTCGCGTCCGACCTCCGCCGCCCGTTCCACGGTGATGTTTCCGCCGGCCAGGACGGCATCAGTCCCGATCGGTCCGCTCACCACCACGTTCCCTCCGGCGGCCCTGAGGGCCCGCCCGACCGGTCCCCTGACGTTTACGGTGCCCCCGGCGGCCAGGATGCCTCCGCCGACGGGGCCGGAGAGCGTGACGGTGCCCCCCGCGGCGACGACATCGCCGTCAACCTCCCCTGCGACCTCGACCGTTCCCCCGCCGGCGTACAGATCGTCGGTGATCTGCTCCGCGACCACGACCGTGTTCCCGCCGCGCGGCACGAAGGCCAGCGCCGAAAGGGGTAACGCCAGGGTCACCAGCAACGCCGCGGCCATGCTCCGAACGCTCATGATCGGACACTCCCTTCATCGTCTCCGCCGGCGGAACCACTGCAGGGCGAAGCGGTCGCACGCCGTCTCCGCCGATCCCTTCCGTCCCAGCACCTCGTGCAGGTAGTAGTGATAGTACTCGTGGCAGTACAGGAACCGGATGACGTCCGTTTTCGTCGCGAAGAGGACGTCCCTGGAAAACCAGCGGAAGCGGAAGGGGTCCGCGCGCGCCCCCCGGGCTTTCACCCGCTGCGCCCGGTAGGGGATCCGCTGCCGAAAGGGGCGGAACGGTTCGGGCACCTGGACCGTGATCACCCGGCGCTCGTAGTCGCAGAGGCCGGCAAGATGCGGCGAGGTTCGGTAGCGGAGGGGCCTGACCTCCAGCCGGTATCCTCGGGCCTGAGCGAGCCCGGCCAGTATCCTTCTCAAGCGCGAGGGCGGGAACCCCTCCAGGGTGGAGGTGATCGTCATCCGGCGCGTCAGCCGTCGCCTGCGCGACATCCGTTACGACGACTTCGGCGGCGGCCAGAGGCATCCTGGGACGCAGCGGTGCACTGGCCTCCAGGGCAGTCTACGGACGCAAGGGGAATTCGTACGCGCCCGCGGAGCCGTTTGACCGGGGGATGGAGGCTCGAATGCGCGTCCCCCGATCGGGCGTGCTCTCCACGAGCAGCGTGCCGCCCAGCCGGACGGCGCGCTCGCGCATCGAGCGCAGACCGAGGTGGCCCGGCGCCTCCTCGAGGGGAAAGCCCACCCCGTCGTCGCCGATCTCCAGGACGAGCTCATCGCCGCCGTTCGCGATGCGCAGGTCGACGCGACGGGCGTGGGCGTGCTTGACGATGTTATTGAGCGCCTCCTGGGCGATGCGGTACACGGTCTCCTTGACCTCGATGGGAACCTCCGGCTCCTCGCTCCACTCCGTCCGGATGTCCAGCCCGTGGCGGGTGCGCAGGGAGTCGATCTGCCTGGCCAGGGCGCCCAGCAGTCCCTCGCTCTCGAGGGTCTCCGGTCGCAGCTCGAAGATGAGCGCCCGCATCTCGGCCAGCCCGGCGTCGGCCAGCGAGAGCACGTACTCGAGAGGCTGGGCGGCGTCCGCCGGAGCGCGGTCCAGCAGCGTGCGGGCGGTCCGCGCGCCCAGGGCGATGCCGTACAGGGCCTGCGACACCGAGTCGTGCAGTTCCCGGGCGATCCGCTGACGCTCCTCGAGGATCGCCTTCTCCTTGGCCTCGGTGAAGAGACGGGAGTTCTCCACGGCGACCGCAGCCTGACCGGCTACCGCCGTCAAAAAGGCGATCTGCGCCTGGCCGGGGTTCTTCCCGCGCGGATAGAAAACCATCAGCGCGCCCAGCGCGCGGCCTCGATAGACCATGGGCACGGAGATGGTCGTGTCCCAGGTGAGCTGGCGCAGGACGGGATAAAGGGGCTCGTAGGCCGGATTGTTGAGCAGCGCGGTACGCGCATTCTCATAGACCATCCAGCGCAGGTTCCGCACCGAATCACAGTAGGGCATCGACGCGCCACGCCGCATCGCCTCCGCCCAGCCCGCCGCGGTGTCCGCGTCGCAGGGGAAGCCATAGGCGCCCCACATCCGAAACTCCCCATGGTGATCGAGCAGGACGACGGCGCAGGCCACCGTGCCGGTCGCCCGCACCACGCTCTTTGCCAGCTTGTCCAGCGTGGTCTCCAGCGGCTCCGCGATCGCCACCTGCGAGGCGATCTCCGACAGGGCCTCGACCCTCCGGGCCAGGTGGCCCGTCTCGGTCACGTCGCGGAAGATCACGACCGTGTAGGTGTTCGCCTCCAGCACCAGCCCCACCGCCGTGAACTCCGCCTCGTAATCCTCGCCGTCGGCCCGCGTCATCACGAAGGCGCCGCGCATGAGCGTGCCCGGAGGCTGCGACGCTTCGTGTTGTGTGATCGCCCGCTGCAGCGCGGCGCGCGCTTCCGGCGGCATCGAGCCGTAGGCGTCCGCGCCGATCAGCTGCTCCATGGTGTACCCGGTGATGCGGCAGGCTGCCGGGTTCGCGTAGACGATCCGGTCCTGCCCGTCGATGAGGATGACGGCCTCCATCAGGGCTCCCAGGGGGGCGGAGACCGCGGCCAGCGCCGCCGTATCCGCAATCATCGGACGGCGCTCTCCCGGGGCGGCGCGGCGACCATGCCGATCCGCGCGGCGTGGAGGGCGGCCTGGGTGCGGCTCTGCACGCCCAGCTTGGCCAGGATGTTGCTGACGTGGGTCTTGACGGTCTTCTCCCCGATGCCCAGACGCTGGGCGATCTCCTTGTTCGCCTTCCCCTCCGCCACGAGTCGCAGGACGTCCGTCTCGCGATCGGTCAGCGTTTCGGGGCTGTCCGGCGCGCGCACTTCGCGCACCAGGCGGGCGGCGGCCTCCGGAGCCAGCTGGACGCGGTCCTCCGCGGCGGCCCGGATCGCCTCGCGCAGGGCCTCGGCGTCGGTGGTCTTCAGCAGGTAGCCGATCGCCCCGGCGCGGATGGCGCCGACGACGGAGGCGTCCTCCAGCACGCTGGTCAGCGCCACCACCGCGGTCTCGGGATAGGCGGCGCGGATGGCCCGCGTGGCGGCGATGCCGTCCATGACCGGCATGAGGAGGTCCATCAGCACCACGTCCGGCCGGCGCTCACCGACCAGACGGAGGGCCTCCGCGCCGTCCGCCGCTTCGCCGATGATCTCGATCTCGGGGTCCAGGGCCAGGAACATGCGCAGCCCCTCGCGGACCACGGCGTGATCGTCGGCAACCAGGATGCGGATCGACATGGTGGGACCTCCGTCCTTCCAGTATCGGGCCGTCGTCCGGCCCGTGTCCTCCGCCTTTGGTCGGAGGTCTCTCGATCCGGTGGGGGAGAGCGCCGCTCCGCAGCAGGTCGGAGCGCAGATCGGGACGTTCGTTCGACGTCGGGGCTTCCACTCTGTAGTGTACTGGATCTCAGAGTCGTTGGCCATCACGGGTCAACGACCCGGCCGGCCGGAAACATCCCGAACGACGGCCGGCCGAGCCGAGCACGGTGGACCCGCTCGCTGCGGGGCTCATCGGAAAGGAGGATGCCTCAATGAAGCGCACACTCGCCGCATTGGCGCTGGTCGCCTTGCTGGCCCCGGCGGCCTTCGCCGCGGAGGTCGGATTCTCCGACATCGAGCGGCCGGTCGACGCCACCGCCAACCAGCTGCACAAGCAGAACCAGGATGGCGCGGGACTGGCCGGCAGCCGGTCCGTCACCGAGGAAGACCAGCCGGTGGAGATCTTCATGTTGGAGGGCCTGTAATCGGCCCTGCTCCCACCGACCGGAGACCGGGATCAGGCAGAATCTGGAGGGCGGGCCGGGCAGCCGGTCCCCCTCCAGCAGCGTCTGGGGCCGCCGATGATCCGACTCCTGGTGGTGGAGAATCAGCCCGCCATCCGACGGGGGCTGCAGATGTGGCTGGGCCTGGCCCCGGACCTGACGGTGCTGGACCGGGCCGGGGACGGTCTGGCCGCCCTGTGGCACGCCGCCGTGAATCGACCGGACGTCATCCTGGTGCACCTGGAATCCGTGGACCTCAACACCCGGCTGATCGCGGCGATGCGCCGGGCGGCACCGGAGAGCCGCGTGGTGGTGCTGAGCCTCCACGACGACGCGCCCACGCGACGACGGGTGCTGGGCGCGGGGGCCGCCGCCTTCGTCTCCATGCACGAGGTCACGGAGCGGTTGCTGCAGGCCATCCGTCAGGCCGCAGCCCGCCCGCCGGCGGAGCCGGAGCACGAACAGAGATCGGCCGACCTGAACCCCGCGCCATGCCGGGGAGAGCCGCAGACCCTATAATGGCGGTAGACTCTCCGGAGGTGTGACATGGCCCTGCCCGAGTTCCGCAACGAGCCCTTCGTCGATTTCTCGCTGGACGCCCACCGCTCGGCGATGCTCACGGCGCTGACCCAGGTCGGGAGCGAGCTGGGGAGAGAGTTCCCCCTCGTCATCGGCGGCCGACGGATTGCGGCCCCGGACAAGTTCCGGTCGATGAACCCGTCCCGCAAAGACGAGGTCGTGGCCGTCTGTCAGAAGGCCACGCCCGACCACGTCCAGCAGGCCGTGGCCGCGGCGGAGGAGGCCTTCAGCCGCTGGTCGCGGGTGCCGGCGGAGGAGCGCGCCGCGATCCTGCTGCGGGCCGCGGACCGGCTGCGCCGGCGCAAATTCTGGGCCGCCGCCTGGCAGGTCTACGAGGTGGCCAAGAACTGGGGCGAGGCCGACGCCGACGTGGCGGAGACCATCGACCACCTGGAGTTCTTCGCCCGCGAGGCCCTTCGCTATGCGCAGGGCCAGCGGACGGCGCCCCATCCCCAGGAGTTCAGCGAGTACGCCTACCTGCCCCTGGGCGTGGTCGCGGTCATCCCGCCGTGGAACTTCCCGCTGGCCATTCCCGTGGGGATGGCCTCCGCGGCCATCGCCGCCGGCAACACGGTGGTGATGAAGCCCTCCTCGGACTCGCCGGCCAACGCCTACGTCTTCCTCGAGGTCATGGAGGAGGCGGGGTTGCCCCCGGGAGTGCTGAACATCATCACCGGCTCGGGCGCCAGCGTCGGCGACCCGCTGGTGCTGCATCCGCGGGTGCGCATGGTGGCCTTCACCGGGAGCAAAGAGGTGGGCATCCGGCTCTACGAGCAGACGGCGAAGGTCTCTCCCGGACAGATCTGGCTGAAGCGCTGCATCGCGGAGATGGGCGGCAAGAACGCGGTGATCATCGACGACGAAGCCGACCTGGAGGAGGCGGTGGCCGCAGCCGTGGTCTCGGGCTACGGCTTCCAGGGCCAGAAGTGCTCGGCCGGCTCACGTCTGGTGGCCACCGCCGGGGTCTACAAAGACGTGGTCGAGGCCTTCGTGGAGAAGGTGCGGGCCCTGGAGCAGGGGCCGGCCAAGGAGAATTACCCCTCCGGGCCGGTGATCAACGAGCGGGCGAAGCAGACGATCCTGGACTACATCCGGATCGGGAAGTCCGAAGGCCGGCTGGCCGCCGGCGGGGAGCCGGGCGATCCCTCGGGCCACTACATCCAGCCCACGGTGTTCGTCGACGTGGATCCCCGGGCCCGCATCGCGCAGGAGGAGATCTTCGGTCCGGTGGTCGCCGTGATCAGGGCCAAGGACTTCGACGACGCCCTGGCCATCGCCAACGGGACGGAGTACGGGTTGACCGGCGCGGTGTTCTCCCGCAATCCGGAGAAGCTGGCCCGGGCCCGCCGCGAGTTCTTCTGCGGCAACCTCTACCTCAACCGCAAGTGCACGGGCGCCCTGGTCGGCGTGCACCCCTTCGGGGGGTTCAACATGAGCGGGACCGACGCCAAAGTGGGCGGGCCCGACTACCTGCTGTACTTCCTGCAGCCCAAGGTGGTGTCGATCAAGCACCACTAGGGGCCGGATCAGCTCTCGGGATGGGCCCGCCAGCGGCGGCGGGTGGGTTCCACCGCGCGCAAGACGGCGCGGATGATGGGGACGCCGCCGATGATGAGGACCCCCTCGGCCACCAGCAGCGGCGGGAACGTTCCGTACGGGGGCCGGAGCACCAGGAAGGGCAGGTGGAGCACGACGGACAGCATGAATCCCACGGATGCGGCGATGGTCAGCGCGTAGAAGGCGGCCCCGGCGTAAGGCCAGCGCCGGCCCAGGGCGTAGCACCCCCAGGCCCCGACCAGGTTGGCCGTCGGCATGAAGATGAGCTCCCACGGGCCCGCATAGGGGCTGGCCAGATTCCCCAGGAAGTTGCCCAGGACAAAGGCGGCAATGAGGTGGGGCTCCCAGATGACCATCGGCTTCAGCACCTCGGCCAGGCGGAACTGCAGGGGGCCGTAGCTGGCGGGCTGGAGGACGACGGTGAGGACGGCATAGAGGGCCGCGACGACGCCGACCTCGGCTATGGTCGGGCCCGGCCTGAGGCGTCCCATGAGACCTTGCACACGGTGTGGATCCCGCCGCGGATCCTGTAGTCGAGGGTGACCTCCATCCACTGCGGCTCGACGACCCGCACGAGGTCCTCCAGGATACGGTTGACCGCGTGCTCCTGGTAGATCCCGACGTTGCGGAAGGAGAGGAGGTAGTACTTGAGCGAGCGCAACTCCAGGATCTTCTTCCCCGGGAGGTAGCGGATCAGGACGCGGCCGAAGTCGGGCAGCCCCGACCAGGGGCAGACGGCCGTGAACTCGTCGGTGTCGATGTCCACCGCCACGTCCCGGCCCGGGTACTCGTAGGGAAAGGTCTCCAGCACCGAGGCGTCGATGGCCTCGTATCCCTGCACCGCCAGACCGCGCGGTTTCGCCTCCGTCGATGCCTCGTCCACCGGCAGCGTCACCCCGATCAGAGCGTCCACAGCCTCGGGTCGTTCACCAGTATAGCATCGGGATCGCATCGGGTCCGGCGACGAGCCATGGGGGACATCGTGGCTACGCCGGCGGCGGGTGGAGCTCGTCGAAGGCGGCGGCCACATCCCCGCCCAGGCTGGCCAGGTGCTCCCGCATGCTGGCCTCGGCGCGGGCGGCGTCGCGGGCGCGCACCGCGGCGACGAGTTTGGCCATTTCCCGGAAGGTCTTGCCGGCCCTCCCCCGCAGCTGGAAGCTTGCCGCGTATACCGGCCGCAGGCGCAGCCGCAGGGTGCGGATCGTCTCTTCAAGGGGCCGGTTCTGCGCCATCTGCGCCACGGCCGTGTGGATGGCGTCGTCCGCGGCCACCACCTGGGCCAGATCCTCCTGCTTCAGCGCCGCCCCGTAGGTCTTGATCAGGGCGTTCAACTGCGCCAGAAACGCCGGCGTGGCGCGTTCGGCGGCCCGCCGCGCCGCCAGGCCCTCCACCACCTCCGCCAACGCGTAGAGGTCTTCCACATCCTCGCGGCGCAAAAGCGGTACCATCATCCCCCGGCCGGGGATGGCGGCCACCAGCCCCTCCGCTTCCAGACGGCGGAGCGCGTCGCGGATCGGGGTCCGGCTCACCTGCCAGGCGGAGGCGAGTTCAACTTCGTTGATCCGGGACCCCGGAGGGATGCGGCCGGTCAGCACCGCCTCCCGCAGCCGGCGGTAGACCGCGGTGCCGACGGTCTCGCGCACCAGCGGGGGGCCCAGCGGCGTCTCGGGGGCGGTCGCCGGACCGCGTGCGCCGCCGCCCATCCCCGATCCCTCCGGGGAGGATCCGGGTCCGCGTCGTAGATAGGAATTCATTATACTGATCCAGGAATTCTGCATATCCGGCACAGTTCCTACATTCCGGCATCTGAGGTCATGGGGTCCTGAGGTCCCTTGCCCCGGGCGATCGGCCGATGCTAGCCTGGGACCGGCTGGTGGGGCGGTTCTCGGGGATACCGAGGGAGGTGGAGAGGTGACCTACATCATCGCCGAGCCCTGCATCGGGGTCAAGGACCGGGCCTGCGTGGAGGTCTGCCCCGTCGACTGCATCTACGAGTATGTCGAGGATGTGGGGGCCTTTGTCGTCCCGGATCCGTCGACCGGGGCGGGCCCGGACAAGCAGGTCATTCCGCGGGGAGAAGCCACACACGTCCCGCCGGAGACGGGCATCACCAAGGAACAGCTCAAGGCCCAGTTGTTCATCCACCCGGAGGAGTGCATCGACTGCGGCGCCTGCGAGTCGGTCTGTCCGGTCACGGCGATCTTCCCCGAGGGCAGCGTGCCCGAGCAATGGCAGGCCTACATTCCGCTCCAGTACGCGGCGTTCGGGATCAAGAAGTAGACGTCGGGCCGGGAGGGCGGTAGAGCCGACCGGATGGACCCGGTCGGCTCCTCGTCTTCTCGAGACCGTTATTTTTTCCGGTACCGCAGCGCTGAGCAGGACCCGGCGCGCAGGGTCTTGAAATGGGGCTGAGCGGAGGAGTCATACATCCGATCAAGGGGGGACGCAGCGTGGCGAGAAAGGCGCGGAAGAGCAAGGCACCGGCCAGGAAGAAGGCCACCGGGGGCAAGGTCTCCCGCAAGAAGGCCGCCGCGAAGAAGCCGGCGGCCGCCAAGCGGGCCACCGCCCGGAAGCCCGCAGCCCAGAAGGAACCGACAACGCCCCAGACGCCGTCGCAGCCGGGGCAGTCCTGGACGCCGTCGGGGGAGGGTTGGTTCCCCACGCAGTAGAGCTCTCCACACCCTGACACTGGACAGCGAGGACCCCGGGGGCCGGGGTCCTCGCTCTTTCCGGCGCCCGGAGGTCTGCCGCGGCCAGGGCAACGGGGTCATCCCCGACCGTCCCCCCTCCCACCCCTGGTGGCCTGCTCCACCGCCGTCGCCGCGACCAAACAGAGGGAACCCCGCCCGGCGCGTGCAAGAGATGAGGTGACTATCTCCGCACGGAGGCGAAAGATGCGCAGGGCATGGAGAGTGTTGCCGGCGATGGTGCTGGTGGCCGGGCTGGCCGCCGTGGGCGGCGCGGCGCCGGCCTTTCCCGACCGGCCGGTCGAGATCATCGCGCCTGCCGGCGTCGGGGGCGGCTGGGACACCCTGTCCCGCCTGACGGCCAGGACGCTGGCCGAGGAGAAGCTCGTCACGCAGCCCATCACCGTGACCAATATGCCGGGCGGTTCCGGCGCCGTAGCCATCGCCCACGTCGTGACCCGGCGGAAGGGAGACGCCTACACGCTCGTCGCCTTCTCCCCCGCGCTGACCCTGACGATCGTCAACCGCAACACCCCCTACTCCTACAAGGACGTCGTTCCGATCACCGCCCTGAGCACCGACTATGGCGTCCTGGTCGTGCGCAAGGACTCCGCAATCAACAACCTGCGCACGCTCCTGGAGGTCCTGAAGCGGGATCCCGGCGCCGGGGTCGTGGCCGGCGGGAGTGCCCCGGGCAGCATGGACCACATCATCTTCGCCAAGGCCGCCCGGGCAGGCGGGGTCGATCCGCTGAAGGTCCGCTACATTCCCTTCCAGGGGGGCGGCGAGGCTATGGCCGCGCTCCTGGGCGGCAGCGCCACGGTCCTCTCCACCGGGGCCTCCGAGGTCATCGGCCAGCTCCAGGCCGGCGCGGTGCGGGTGCTGGCGATTTTCTCGGAGCAGCGTCTGGGCGGCGCGTTCCGGAACGTGCCGACCGCCGCGGAGCAGGGGTACAACGTGACCTTCCCCATCTGGCGGGGCTTCTACGGGCCGCCGGAGATGCCGGCCAGCGCCGTCAAGTTCTGGGAAGAGACGTTGGTGAAGATGACGAAGACGAAGAGCTGGGAGAAAGTGCTCAACGACACCCAGTGGTTCTCGTTCGTCGTCAGCGGCGACCGCTTCCGCCGCTTCCTGGAAGAGGATACGAAGAGCTTCGAAACGCTCCTGCGGGACCTCGGGTTCGTCAAGTAGGGCATGGCAGCTGAACGCGGGCCGGCCGCACGCCCCCTGAGACAGGGCGGGCGCAGCGACCGGCTCGCGGCCCTCATCATCTTCGGCATTTCCGCGCTGTACGTCCGATACGCCCTGACCTTCCAGCCGCCGCGCTTCCGCAGCGAAGCCCTCGGCCCGGCCACCTTTCCCTTGATGATCGGCGGACTCATGCTCGCCTGCAGCGCCTGGCTGTTCTTTCAGTCCTTTCGCCCGTCGGACGCACACCGGCCCACCTGGGCAGGATACCTCACCGCGGCGGCGCTGTGGGGCCTCCTGCTCGGGTACGTCCTGCTCTTCGACCGGCTGGGCTTTCCCCTGAGTACGGCCCTGTTCCTGGCCGCGGCCCTGCGCCTGTTGGAGATCCGTCCCTGGTGGAAGGTGACGCTGTATACGGTCATCTTCACCGCGGGACTGTACTACGCGTTCAGCGCGCTGGACGTGCGGCTCCCCCCCGGAGAGTGGCTCCGCCGGTGATCGACGTCTGGCAGCACCTGCTCTTCGGCTTCCAGGTCGCCCTGCGGCCGGAGAACCTCGGCCTCGCCTTCGCCGGCGCGCTGCTCGGCACGGTGGTCGGGGTGCTCCCCGGGATCGGGCCGGTGGGCGGGATCGCCATCCTGCTCCCCCTAACCTTCAAGCTGCCGCCTGCCTCGGCGATGATCATGCTCACCGCGGTCTACTACGGCACGATGTACGGGGGCTCCACCACCTCGATCCTGATGAACGTCCCCGGCGAAGCCTCCTCGGTGGTCACCTCCTTCGACGGCTACGCCATGGCCCAGCAGGGGCGGGCCGGACCGGCTCTGGCCATCGCCGCGGTGGGCTCCTTCATCGCCGGGACGCTGTCCATCATCGCCCTGACCTTCTTCTCCCCGCTGCTGGCGGCGTGGGGACTGACCTTCGGCCCCCCGGAGTACTTCGGGCTGATGCTCTTCGGGCTGTCCGCCGTGAGCAGCCTGGCCGGGGAGTCGCTGGTGAAAGCGCTGCTCTCCATGGGCTTCGGCCTGATGCTGGCCACCGTCGGCACCGACCTGGTCACCGGCGTGCCGCGCTTCACCTTCAACATCCCCTACCTGCTGGACGGCATCGACTTCGTCGTGGTGGTGATCGGGCTGTTCGCCATCTCCGAGATCATGCTCTCCGTGGAGGAGCTCCGGGGGGCGCCCCGGAGGCCCGTGAAGCTGGAGCGCATCTGGCTCGGCGTGAGGGACTTCCTGCAGTCCTTCTGGGCCATCATCCGCGGCAGCGTCATCGGGTTCTACATCGGCATCCTCCCCGCGGCCGGGGCGACGATCGCCTCCTTCCTGAGCTACAGCGTGGAGAAGCAGCTGGCGCGGGACCCGAGCACCTTCGGCAGGGGCGACATCCGCGGGGTGGCGGCGCCGGAGTCGGCCAACAACGCCGCCGCCGTGGGCAACATGATCCCGATGCTCACTCTGGGGATCCCCGGCTCCTCCACCACCGCCCTGATGCTGGGCGCCCTGCTCGTCCTCAACGTGGTCCCCGGACCGCTGTTGTTCCGCGACCACCCCGATGTGGTCTGGGGGCTGGTGGCCAGCATGTACGTGAGCAACCTGATCCTGCTCATCCTCAACCTGCCGCTGGTCGGCCTCTTCGTGCGCATCCTCTCCATCCCGCAGTCCGTGCTTTACCCGCTGATCGTGGCCATCTGCGTCATCGGCACCTACGCCGTCAACTTCAGCGCCTTCGACCTGCTGGTGATGGCCGCCCTCGGTCTCGTCGCCTACTACATGCGGAAGAACGCCTACCCGCTGGGTCCGGCCGTCCTGGGCCTGGTCCTGGGAGACCTCATGGAACAGAACCTGCGGCGCTCGCTGATCATGAGCCAGACCGGCGCGCTGATCTTCTTCACCCGTCCGATCACGGCCACCCTGATCGCGCTGTCCGTGCTCTCCCTCCTGTCGCCCGCCCTGCTCCGCCTGTTCCGTCCCCGTCCCGCCTAGGCTCCGGTACGCAGCCGGGGGTCGAGGGCGTCGCGCAGGCCGTCGCCCAGCAGGTTGAAGGCCATGACGGCCAGGAAGATCGCCAAACCCGGGAAAGTGGCGATGTACCACGATGAGAAGAGATAGGTCTGCCCCTCCCCCAGCATCGTCCCCCACTCCGGGGTCGGCGGTTTCACCCCCAGGCCGAGGAAGCCCAGCCCCGCCGCGGTCAGGATGGCCGTGCCCAGCTGCAGGGTGGACTGGACGATCACCGGGGCCAGGCTGTTGGGGAGGACGTGCCGGAGGACGATGCGGCTCTCCGCCGCACCGAGGGCCCGGGCGGCCTCGATGTAGGTCTGCTCCTTGATGTACAGGGCCACGGCCCGCACCAGACGGATGTAGACCGGCGCCGAGGCCAGTCCCACCGAGACCACGACGTTGGTCACGCCCACGCCCAGCACGGCGATGAGGGTCAGGGCCAGCAAGAAGCCGGGGAAGGCCAGGAGCAGATCCACGACCCGCTGGATGAGGAGATCAACGACTCCGCCGCGGTAGCCGGAGATCAGCCCGACCGGCACGCCGATGGCCGCGGAGATCGCCACGGCCAGGAAGCCGATGAGAAAGGAAACGCGCGTGCCGTAGACGATGCGCGTCAGCAGGTCGCGGCCGAGCTGGTCGGTGCCCAGGGGGTGGGCGAGCGACGGCCGCCGCAGCACCTGCTCGAAATCGGCGGCGTTGGGATCGTCGGCCAGCAGGAGCGGACCGAGGATCCCGGCGGCGACGAAGGCGGCGAGGATGAGGAGGCCCAGGACGGCCGTGCGGCGGCGGGCCAGCCGGCGCAGGACGCCGATCCGCCGCGGTCGGGCCCCCTGGTGCGGCCACGGCATCAGGGAGGAGTCACTGGTAGCGGATGCGCGGGTCGACATAGACGTAGAGGAGGTCGACGAGCACATTGATGGCGGCGTAGAGGGCGGCGAAGATCAGGATGATCCCCTGGATGACCGGATAGTCGCGGGAGGTGATGGCGTTGACCAGGAGCCGGCCGATGCCGGGCCAGGCGAAGGTGGTCTCGGTCAGGACCGCGCCGCCCAGCAGCGCCCCGAACTGCAAGCCGACGACGGTCAGGACGGGAATGAGCGCGTTCCGCAGGGCGTGCCGGAGCGTGACCGCCGCCTCATGGACGCCCTTCGCCCGCGCTGTCCGCACGTAGTCCTGATGGAAGGTCTCCAGCAGGCTACTCCGCGTCATCCGCGCCACGATGGCGATCGAGAAGGCGGCCAGGGTGATGGTCGGGAGCACGTAGGAGGCCGGGCCGCCGTACCCGCCGGCCGGAAACCAGCCCAGGTAGACGGAGAACAGCAACATCAGCATCAGCCCCAGCCAGAAGACGGGGATGGAGACCCCGAAGAGCGCCACGCTCATGATCAGGTAGTCCAGGGCCGAGTTCCGGCGGACGGCCGAGACGGTTCCGGCGGCCAGCCCCAGGACGGCGGCCACGACGGTGCTGGCCACCGCCAGCCCGACCGTCGGTCCCAGCCGCCAGCGGATCTCTTCCGCCACCGGCGCGCGTGTGACGGCGGAGGTCCCCAGGTCTCCGCGGATCAACCGCCCGAGGTAGAGGGCGTACTGGACGTGGATCGGCCGCGTCAGCCCCAGCTCGACCCGGATACGCCGCACCTCCTCGTCGGAGGCGGTCAACCCCGCGATGAGACGGGCGGGGTCCCCCGGAATGAGCCGGATCAGCAGGAAGATGACAACGGTGACCCCGAGCAGCGTGGGGACCGTCAGGGCTACCCGGCGGAGCAGGTAGAGACCGAGGGACGACATCAGCGAAGGGGCCGCCGCCGGGCGGCGACGGCCCCCCCACCACCTGTGCCTCGGTCTACGGCTCCCACGTGGCGTTGCTCGTGTCCCACTTCTCGATGGGAAGGACCCGCACGCCCTTGAGATTCCGGACCGTCGCTACGTACCACTTCTGCGTCCACAGGAACACCCAGGGCGCGTCGTTCCAGATAAGCTGCTGCGCCTCCCTGTACAGCTCCTTGCGCTTCGCGTCGTCGATGGTGCTGCGCGCCTCGTCCAGCAGCTGGTCCACACGGGGGTTCCTGTAGAAGGCCGGTCCCAGTCCCTTCGGCGGGTGGGCCGCCCCGGAGTGGAACTGGCCGTAGAGCGCCCCGTCGCAGTCCAGCACGGGCCAGGCCCAGCCCAGGACGATCATCTGGACGCGCGTCCGGTCCGGCGGGGCGACGACCGTGCTCACATAGGACGGCCAGTCCATCGTGCTGAGGTTGGCCCGGACCCCGACGTTGCGCAGTTGCGCGGCCACGGCCTGGGCGAACTGGAAGTCCTGGATGTACCGGCCCGTGGGCGAGAAGAAGTTCACCTCGAAGCCGTCCCGGTAGCCGGCCTCCGCCAGGAGCTGCTTCGCCTTGATCGGGTTGTAGGGCCAGCCCCCCTCCTGCACGGCCACCCCGCCGAACATCATCGGCGGGCACGGCGAGACGGCCACGGTCCCCAGATCGAAGAGGACGCTGGCCAGGATGGCCTTCTTGTTGATCGCGTAGTTCATCGCCTGACGGACGCGCACGTCTCTGAAGGGGCCCCACTGGTTGTTCAGCACAAGGAAGATCGTCCGGTCGGTGGCCGCCTCGACCACGGTCACCCGCGGGTTCTGCCGCAACCCTTTGACGTCGGGAGCCGGGGGCAGCATCGCCATGTGCACGTCACCCGCCAGCAACTGGGCCAGCCGGGTGCCGGCGTCGGGCACGACGCGGAAGAGCACCTCATCGAAGACCGGCCTCTTCCCCCAGTAGTTCGGGTTGCGTTCCACGAGGATGCTCTCGCCGCGGCGCCACTCCTTGAACATGTAGGGTCCGGTCCCGGCGCCGACGGGGGCGACGCTGAACCGGTCGCCGGCACGCTGCACCGCCGCGGGGGACAGGATGGCCGCCGTCGTCGTCCCCAGCCCCGTCAGGACGAAGGGGCTGGGCTGGCTCAACTGGAGCCGCAGGCTCAGCTCGCCCATGGTCTCGACGGCCGTGATCGGTGCAAAGAGATAGCGGTTGGGGTTCCTGACCTTGGGGTCCAGCAGCCGCTCGATGGTCGCCTTCACCGCCGCCGCGTTCATCGGGGACCCGTCGTGGAAGCGGACGCCCGGCCGGAGCTGGAAGGTGATGCTGCGGCCGTCGCGGGCCACCTGCCAGCGCGTGGCCAGCTTCGGCCGGACCTCGCCCGGCACGGATTCCACATCGACGAGGGTCTCGTAGAAGTAGTCCACCATATTGTTGACCGTCGTTGTGGTGCCCCCCGCCGGGTCCAGCGTGTCGGCGTCGATGCCGACGGCGATGCGCAGTTGTCGGGGCACGGCCTGAGCGCCCGCCGGAACGTTCTGCATTCCTACCGCTGAGGCGATCAGCGCCGCGACAACGCCGAGGCGTACCAGAGCCCTGAGCACAGCCACCCCTCCTTCCCACAGGTAAACCGCCAGGTACGGATGTGGGAAGAGTTACGGCGCCCGGGCCGCCATCCCTCCGTGTCCTGGGATCCACCGAACAGGTCCCGGCCCCGATCCTCTGTCGGGGAGGGACACCGCCGTCGAACGCGTTGTACACTAGGAGCATCATGCCTCCCCCCGCCGCGATCCGCTGCGCCAGCTGCGGCCAGGACAACCCCCCCGAGGCGCGCTTCTGCATGCGCTGCGGGACGGCGCTCACCCGGCGGTGTCCGAACTGCGGAGCGACCAACACCCTCGCCGCCCAGTTCTGCGTGCGCTGCGGGGCGCCCCTGGCCCTGGCCGCGGGGACCGAGCGGCGGGTGCTGAGCGTCCTGTTCGCCGATCTGGTGGGATCCACACGATTGGTGCTGCGCACCGATCCCGAGCCGATGCGGGCCATCAGCGGGCACTACTACCGGGCGATGCGGGAGGAGGTCGGGCGGGTCGGCGGCGTGATTGAGAAGTACATCGGCGACGCGGTGATGGCCGTGTTCGGGCTGCCCACCGCGCACGAGGACGACGCCGACCGCGCGGTGCGCGCGGCCGTGGCGATGCAGCGGCGGATGGCCGATCTCAACGAGGCCCGGGGGCTGGACCTCCACCTGCGGGTGGGCATCGCCACCGGCGAAGTCATCGCCGATCCCAGCGCGGTCCAGGCCGGACAGTCCATGGTCACGGGGGAAGCCGTGAATCTGGCCTACCGGCTGCAGGAGCAGGCGCCCCCCGACGCCGTGGTCATCGACGAGCGCACCTTCCGCGCCCTGCGGCTGCACGGCGAGTTCAAACCGCTCCCGGCCGCCGACGACGAGTTCGCCGGGGTGCCCCGCTGGCAGGTGGTGATGATCGCCGAGGGCCAGAGGGCCAAGCGCCTGCGGGCGCCCCTGGTCGGTCGCGACGACGAACTGCAGTTCCTCCTGGCCCTGTACCACCGGGTGGTGGAAAGCAGCCGACAGCACATCGTCACGGTGATGGGCGCGGCCGGGGTGGGCAAGAGCCGGCTCGTCGAGGAGTTTGCCGCGCTGATCCGGGCCGAGTCCGCCCCGCCGCAGGTCCTGCGCGGGCGCTGTCCCTCCTACGGCGAGGGGCTGACGTACTGGCCGCTGGTGGAGATGGTCAGGC
This sequence comes from Armatimonadota bacterium, assembly GCA_031459765.1. NCBI lineage: Bacteria > Bacillati > Candidatus Sysuimicrobiota > Candidatus Sysuimicrobiia > Candidatus Sysuimicrobiales > Candidatus Kaftiobacteriaceae > Candidatus Kaftiobacterium > Candidatus Kaftiobacterium secundum. The sequence goes on from JAVKHY010000014.1 coordinate 18,804, forward strand.
AAGAGTGCGGCATCACCGATACCGACGCCCCCGCCGAGATGCTGGAGAAACTGCGCGCCACCGCAGGCCGGGTGGTCGTCCCGATCCTGGGGGAGGAGGCGGCGGACACCATCACCGCCGACCTCGCGGCGCTGCTCGGGCTCTCCGCGGGCAGGGCCTACGAGACGATGTGGCGCGACCGGCTGAACGCGCTCAAGCAGGTCGCGGAGCACCCGGCCGGCGTCGACGTCCCGTCCGCCGGCCCGGGCCGGGGACCGGACGTGCTGATCCCCTCCGTGCGCGCCTTCTTCAACGCCCTGGCGCACCGTGCCCCGCTCGTACTGATCTTCGAGGATCTGCACTGGGCGCAGGAAAGTTTGCTGGACCTCCTTGAGCGCGTGGCCGTGGCCGGACCCGACGTGCCGATCCTCACCTTGTGTCTGTCGCGTCCCGAGCTGCTCGAACGACGGGCGACCTGGGGAGCGCGCCTGCCCAGCCACACGAGCCTGCAGCTCCAGCCCCTGCGCCAGGAGGTCGGCCGATCGCTGGTCTTCGAACTGCTGCATCGGGAGCCGCTGGCCGCCGAGGTGCGCGAGGCGATCCTGACCCGGGCCGAAGGCAACCCCTTCTACATCGAAGAGATCCTGCGCCGGTTGATCGAGGGCGGGGAACTGGTCCGCGTCGAGGGAGGGTGGCGCCTGGCGTCGCCGACGGTGGAGATCCGGATCCCGGACACGATCCACGGCATCCTAGCCTCGCGGCTGGATCTGCTCACGCCCGTCGAGAAACGCGTCATCCTGGACGCCTCCGTGGCCGGACGGGTCTTCTGGCTCAATGCGCTTGTGGCGATGGATGAGCTGCCCCGGGACGAAGTGGAGGCGGCGTTGCAGCGCCTGCAGGACCGCGATCTGGTCGTAGAACTGCGCGACGGGGGGGACCAGCGCCGGGTGCAGCAGCAATTCCTTCCCCTGCCCGACCCCACGCCCCGGCAGCTGGCGTTGCTGGAAGCCGGCGAGCACTGGCAGCCTGCGGCGCGCGCCGACCTGCTCGGATTGGCCCCCGGACCCGGAGAGCCGCGGCTCGCCGGCGAACGGGAATTCGCCTTCAAACACGCTCTGATCCGCGAGGTCGCCTACTCGCTGGTCCCCAAGCTGGCCCGCAGCGTCCGGCACCTGCGCTTCGCCGAATGGCTGAAGAACGCCACGCGCCGTCCGGTGGAGGAGATGCTCGGCGTCCTCGCCTACCACTACGAGCAGGCCTGGCGCAACGCCTTCGATACCGGCGACCGGGCGGAGGACCTAGCCCGCCGGGCGGTGCTGACCCTGCGGGCCGCCGGCACCCGCGCCATGCACCTGCGCACGCTGCCCGAGGCGCAGGGGCTCTACGAGCGGGCCCTGCACATCGTCCGACACGTCGGGTTGACCGCCGATCTGCCGCTGTACCTGGAGTTGCTGGTCGAGTACTCCGACGTCGTTAAATGGCTGCCGGCACCGAAGACGGTGTTCGAAGCCACGCAGACCGTGCTGGATCAGGCCCCGGCGCTGGGCCGGGACGACCTTGTGGCCCGGGCCTGGCTGAACCGGGCCTATGCCGAGTACGACAAGGGACGGCTGCAGGACGCCGATGCGGCACTGCGCCGGGCCCTGGAGATCTTCCGCCGGCTGGGGGACCGCCGGGGCGAGGCGGAGGCGCTGGAGGTGTTGGGCGGGGTGACCAGCGACCTCCGCGGGAGCCTCCGGATCGCCGAAGAGGCGTACCGACGGGTCCTTGAGGTGTACCGGGAGATGGGCGATGGGATGGGGGAGGCCAGAACCCTGGCCTGGCTGGGGCGCGCCCTGCTCGACGGCGGCCGGATCGCCGAGGCGAAGACGACGCTGGACGAGGCGCTGCGCCTGGGCCGGGCGCACCACGAGCGGATCTCGGAGGCCAAGGCGCTCTTCGGGCTGGCCATCATCGCCCATCTGGAAGGCCGGGCCGAGGAGTGTGTCGCCCTGCACCACAAAGTGATCAGGGTCGTCTCGGAGCTGGGAAATCCCTCCGATAAGGCGCCCATCCGCCGCCATCTGGCGATGCACTACCTGCGCCACGGCAAGACCGCCGAGGCGGAGGAGGAGATCCGCAAGGCGCTGGCCGTACGGCGCCAGCACGGTCTGACGTCGGACCACCCCAACTTTCTCCGGACGCAGGCCGAGGTCGCCCTGGCCAAGGGCGAGCTGCTGGCTGCGGCCGACCTGGCCGAGCGGGCCCTCGGCCTCCTGGGGGAGTGGGACAACGTCTCCCGGCCGACCCATCGCGCCACGCTGGCCCGCATCCGCGCCGCCCAGGGGCGGCTGAACGAGGCCGAAGCACTGTTCCGCGCCAGCGTCGCCGATCTCGAGGTCCAGGAGTACCGCATCGACTTCGCCCTGGTCCTGATGAAATACGGCGAAGCCCTGGGCCGACGCGAGATGCTGGAGCGCGCCCGCTCGGAGTTCGCCGCCATGGGCGCCGCCTACTTCGTTCAGGCCATCGACCGCACCCTGGAGGAACTCCCGCCGACGCCGGCCCGCTCCCCCGGCGGGGCCTGAAGTTCTCGGCCCGGAATTCCGTTCGGGTCGCACTCCCTCGCCGCGGACAGCGCCGGCACATATGAGCGCCCGAGAACTTTTCCGCCCCTTCCCCGGCACGCGCTGTCGGGCGCCCCGCTTCATCGGAAGAAGGGGAGGAGGAGCCTGCGACGTGAGGTAATTGTGTTTTCATTCAGTGGATTCGGAGCGCGCAATCACTTCAGAACAACACCTCCCGGTTGCCGGTCCCCTGGTGCCTGCCCCCGGGGCGGCGGTGCGCCGGCCGCCGACGGTGTGGCGGCGCCTGCGGGCCAATCCCTCGGCGCTGCTGGGCCTGGTGGTGATCGGACTGGTCGTCGTCCTGGCCCTGCTCGCGCCGTGGGTGGCGCCCTACGATCCGGCGGAGCAGTTCTTCGACGGGCTCACCCTGGAAGGACGGCCGCTCCCGCCCAACGCCCGGTTCTACCTGGGCACCGACCTGCTGGGGCGCGATCTGCTCTCCCGGCTCATCTACGGGGCGCGGGTCAGCCTGCTGATCGGCGTGGCGGCGAACGTCGCGGCGCTGTCCATCGGCACGGCCATCGGGACCGTCGCCGGCTACTTCCGGGGGTGGACGGCCACGGTCTTCATGCGCTTCACCGACCTGATGATGGCCTTCCCCGCCCTCATTCTGGCCATCGCCCTGGCCGCCATCCTCCGTCCGAGTCTGTGGATCGTGGCCCTGGTCATCGGCATGGTGAACTGGGTGTGGATCGCCCGCGTCGTCTACAGCCAGGTCCTGGCCATCAGCGGGCGCGAGTTCATCGACGCCGCGCGGGCCCTGGGCGTGCCCACCCCGCGCATCTTCTGGCGGCATCTGTTCCCCCACCTGCTGCCGACGCTGTTGGTCTGGGGGACGCTCGGCATCTCCACCACCGTGATGTTCGAAGCGGCCCTCTCCTTCCTCGGCGTCGGCGTGCGCCCGCCGACTCCCAGCTGGGGAGGCGCGATCAACGAGAGCCAGTCCTACTTCCTGGAGGCGCCCTGGCTGGTGGCCTTCCCGGGCGCGGCCATCCTGCTCACCTCGCTGGCCTTCAACCTGGTGGGTGACGCGCTGCGCGACGCCCTGGACCCGACGCTGCGGGGGAGGCGCTGAGACCACCGTGGGCGCCTACCTGCTCCGCCGGTTGACCCAGTCGGTGTTGATCCTGCTCGGCGTGACCTTCGTCACCTTCCTCTTGCTGTACGCCCTGCCGGCCGATCCGGCCCGGATGATCGCCGGCCGCAGCGCTACGGCCGACACCGTGGAACGCATCCGCGCCGAACTGGGATTGGACCGGCCGCTGCTGGTGCAATATGGGCGCTACCTGGCGCGGCTGGCGCAGGGCGACCTCGGGCGGTCCTACGCCCAGAAGGTCGAGGTGGAAGCGCTGCTGGCCTCGCGGCTGGGCGCGACTTTCCTGCTGATGGTCGGGGGTATCGCGGTCGAGCTGCTCATCGGGCTGCCGGCCGGCACGCTCGCCGCGGTCCGCCGGCAGGGGGCCTTCGACCGGACGGTGATGGTCGGCGCCTTCCTGGGGGTCTCCGCCCCGCAGTTCGCCGTCGGCCTCCTCCTCCTGTACCTGCTGGCCTACAAGTGGCCGCTCTTCCCGCTGGGCGGATACGGGTCCCTGGCGCACCTGATCCTGCCCGCGGTCACGCTGGGGATCGCCGGAGGAGGCTGGTACGCGCGCATGATGCGCTCGGCGATGCTGGACGTCATCCACCAGGACTACGTGCGCACGGCGCGGGCCAAGGGGGCGGGCGAGGGACGGGTGATCGGCAAACACGCCCTGCGCAACGCCCTGCTGCCGGTGGTCTCGATGGTCGGGCTCGATTTCGGGACGTTCATGGGAGGGGTGGTGGTGGTGGAGTCGGTCTTCAGCTGGCCGGGCATCGGCCAGCTGGCCTGGCAGGCCATCCAGATCGTGGATATCCCCGTGATCATGGGGGTGGTGCTGGTCTCCGCCACCGCCATCCTGCTGGGCAACCTGCTGGCCGACCTCGTCTATCCGCTGCTCGATCCCAAGATCCGGTACAGCTGACCGGAAATCCACCTGGGGAGGTGAAGGAATGAAGAAGGGATGGCTGGTGATCATCGTGGCGCTCGCCCTGCTGGTGCCGTCGGGGCCGCCGACGTGGGGCCAGGGACGGACCACGATGGTCGTCACCTTCAAGGACGACGTCAGCACGCTCGATCCGGCCATCGGCTACGACTGGCAGAACTGGTCGATCATTAAGTCCATCGCCGACGGCCTCATGGACTACGAGCCGGCGACGACGACCCTCGTCCCGCATCTGGCGGAATCCTACACCGTCTCGCCCAACGGCCGGACCTACACCTTCCGGCTGCGCCGCGGCGTGCGCTTCCACAACGGCCGCGAGGTGGTGGCCGATGATGTGAAGTACACGCTGGAGCGGGTGCTCAACCCCAAGACCCAGAGCCCCGGCGCGGGCTTCTACGGCGGCATCCGGGGCGCCGGCGCCTTCAGCGAAGGCAAAGCGAAGGAGGTCGCCGGGATCAAGGTCGTGGACAAGTACACCGTGGCCATCACCCTGGACAAGCCCAACGCCGCCTTCCTGCACACCATGGCTCTCAACTTCAGCCACGTCGTGCCGAAAGAGGAGGTGGCGAAACTCGGCGCGGACTTCGGGCATAAACCGGTGGGCACCGGCGCCTTCCGGGTCAAGGAGTGGGTGCTCGGCCAGCGCCTGGTCCTGGAACGCAACCCGACCTACTTCCTGAAGGGGCGGCCCTTCCTGGACGAGATCGTCTTCCAGGTGGGCGTGGAGCCCAACGTGGCGTTCCTGCGCCTGCAGCGCGGCGAGGTGGACATCCTCGGCGACGGCATCCCCTCCGCCGACTTCGTCAGGGTCATGGCCGACCCCCGACTGCGCAGGCTCGTCGCCGTCGGCGACCAGCTGCAGACGGGCTACGTGACGATCAACACCCAGGTCGAGCCCCTCAACGACGTGCGCATCCGGCGGGCGCTGAACATGGCCATCGACAAAACCCGCATCGTCCGCATCATCAACAACCGGGCCGCTCCGGCCAACCAGATCCTGCCCCCGCTCATGCCCGGCTACGACAAGGACTACAAGGGCTACCCCTTCGACCGCGAGCAGGCGAAGAAACTGCTGGCCGAAGCCGGGTACCCCAACGGTTTCCGCACCACCCTGTACGCCAACAACACCGACCCCAACCCGCGAATCGCCCAGGCCATCCAGCAGGACCTGGCCGCCATCGGCGTGCGGGTGGAACTGAAGACGCTGGCCCAGAGCACGGTGATCGAGGCCGGCGGCACGAAGGGTGGGGCGCCGCTGATCTGGTCGGGCGGCATGGCCTGGATCGCCGACTACCCCGACCCGAACAACTTCTACTGGCCGATCCTCTCCTGCGCCGCGCTGGCGCCCGGGACCTGGAACTGGGCGTGGTACTGCAACCGGGAGGTGGAGAAGATGGTGGAAGAGGCCGACGCCATGGTGCAGCCCGCCCAGGCCGCGGCACGGTCGGCCCGGTTCCGGCAGATCTACCGGAAGATCATGGACGACGCGCCCTGGATCCCCATCTTCAACGAGCGGCGGTACACCATGCACAGCGCGCGGCTGGGCGGGGTGAAGGGGATCTTCGTCGACCCGATCCACATCCCGGTGCACTACGACGAGGTGCGGGTGCTGACGCGATGACCCACCGCACGATCCACGGCGAGCGCCACCACTTCGGGTGGAACAACGCCTTCGAGCCGGTGCTGCGCGCCGCGCCGGGCGAGGTCATCGCCTTCGAGGTGGTGGATGCGAGTGGCGGACAACTGAACCGGTCTTCCACCGTGGCGGACGTGGCGGCGCTGGATTTCGCCCGCGTGAACCCGGTAACCGGCCCTGTCCACATCGAGGGGGCCGTGCCGGGGGACGCGCTGCTCGTGGAGATCCTCGATTTTGAGACCAGCGGCTGGGGCTGGACCGCGATCATCCCCGGCTTCGGCCTGCTGGCGGAGGAGTTCCCGAAGCCGTTCCTGCACATCTCGCACTACGGGGCCGGGGGCGTCGAGTTCGCCCCCGGCATCCGCCTTCCCGTGCGCCCCTTCCCGGGCACGATCGGCGTGGCCCCCGCCGCCCCGGGGCTCCACTCCGTGGTCCCTCCGCGGGAGGTCGGCGGCAACATGGACATCCGCGACCTGACCCGGGGCGCCAGGCTCTGGCTGCCCGTGCAGGTTCCCGGCGCCCTGTTCTCCGTCGGCGACACCCACGCCGCGCAGGGCGACGGCGAAGTCTGCGGCACGGCGGTCGAATCGCCGATGACGATCCGGTTGCGGTTCGATCTGATGAAGGCGGCGCATTTGCGCCGCCCGCAGTTTGCGTGTGAGAGGGCTCCAACACGCCACGGCGATGAGCGCGGCTATCACGCCACGACCGGGATTGCTCCCGATTTGATGGTCGCGGCCAAAGACGCCGTGCGGGATATGATCGATTACCTGGACCGGGAGTATCGGCTCGCACCCGAACTGGCCTACGCCCTGTGCAGCGTGGCCGTGGACCTGAGGATCAGCGAGGTGGTGGATCAGCCGAACTGGGTCGTCTCCGCGTACCTGCCCAAGGCGATCTTCGCCTGATGGCGCCGCGAGGCGCGAAGCGCCGCAGCGACTTCATGTCTCGGCTCCGCGGGGGTCCACCGTGCCGCGCATCGCCCCGAAGACGGGGGGACGACAGGAGGACCGCCGGTGACCGCACGCTTTGACATCCTCGAGCAGTTCATCCAGGAGAAGATGGCCGAGACGCACCTGCCCGGGCTGAGCATTGCCCTGGTCGAGCGCGGAGAGACCGTCTACGCCCGCGGATTCGGCTTCCGCGACGGCGAGCGGGGTCTTCCGGCCACCCCGCGCACCCTGTACGGCATCGGGAGCGTGACGAAGTCCTTCACCTGCCTGGCGATCATGCAACTGCAGGAGCGGGGGAAACTGCGTGTGGATGATCCGGTGGACCGCTACCTCCCGCTCAGGGTGAAGCCGTTCGGCCGGCCGATCACGCTGCACCACTTCATGACCCACAGCAGCGGCATCCCGGCCCTGGCCTACGCCGAGGCGGTGATCCGGCACGCCGCAGGCGCGTCCGACACCTACCTCCCCATCGCCAGTGACGAGGACATGCTGACCTTCGTCAACGGGGCGGAGGACTGGGTCCATTCGCCGCCGGGAGCGCGGTGGTTCTACCTGAACGAGGGCTACATCCTGCTCGGGGCGGTGATCGAGAAGGTCAGCGGGCAGTCCTACGCCGACTATCTGCAGGAGCACATTCTCGATCCGCTCGGGATGAAGCACACGCACCTCCGCAAGGAGCGCGTGGAGGCCGAGCCCGACGTGGCCGTCCCCTATGTCATCACGAAGGACAAGACCCAGGTACCCTCGCGATACCTCTACGGGCGCCTGACCAGCGACGGCGGACTGATCAGCAGCGTGGAAGACATGATCCGGTACGTCGGGATGTTCCTGCAGGGCGGGCGGACCGCGGAAGGCCGCCTGGCGAGCGCCGCGTCCCTGGCCGCGATGACGACCGGATACGTAGACCTCCCGCCGGAGGTCTATCCGGCGGACGCCCGCCGACCTATCGGCAAGTACGGGTATGGGATCAGCATCTACCCGGGCTTTTTCGGCCACACCCTGATCGGCCACGGGGGCAGCGTCCTGGTCAGCACGGCGCACCTGGCCTTCGTGCCCGAGCGCGAAGTCGGCGTGATGGTCCTGGCCAACGGCAGCGGCTATCCGATGGCCCACATCGCGGGGTTCGCCCTGGCCGTGCTGCTCGGGGAAGACCCCTGGACCCTGCCCGGCATCAGGGAGGAACGGGCCCTGGAACGCCTCACCGGACGGTACGAGACCTATCGCGGAACCTACGGCGGCACGGTGAAGCGGGCGGGAGACTTTCTCATCCTGGAGATCAAGAACCGACTCCTTGAACAGTCGGTACCGCTTGTCCCCGTGTCCCTCGAACCGGAGCGGGCCCGCTTCTTCACCCTGGCCCTCGGCCGCCGCCTGATGGTGGAGTTCGAGATCCGCGACGGGGGCGTGGACCTGATCTACGAGCGGTACAGGATGCGCCGCACCGGAAGCATCTAGGGGCGCCGCATCCGCCGCCTGGAACGCTGGGAGGAGATGCGCCGCGCGCCGGAACGGGTCCGACCGCGGCCCCCCGTCCGTCCGGTTCTCCTCCGCACCACCTCCCCGGACGGCGAGGCGGCGGCGCCGTAGGCCCGCAGCCCGGCGGGCGTCACGTATCCCTCGGCGAGATCCCGGGCGATGGCGGCCACGGATCGGCGCCGCGGGTCGCTGAACCCGCTGCCCCCCGACGACTCGACGACAATGACGTCGCCGGGATCGCGGAGCTCCACCAGGGTGGTGGTACCGCGGCCGTTGCGGACGGTTCTTCCCTTCGCGGTGAAGCGGGCCGGGCCGCCCGGCAGCCCGCCGAGCAGGCCGGCCACCGGCGCCCCCATCCCATGGGGGAGGATGTTGACCAGCACCGGAGGCCCGGGAGCGACCTTGCGCAGGATCAGACGTTGCCCCAGCCCTCCGCGGTGCAGGCCGGGGCCGCCCGAGTCGGGGATCAACTCCTTGCGCTCCACGAGCAGCGGCGTGCGCTGCTCGAACATCTCCACGGGCACGTTGCCGGCCGAGGTCGGGTACATGAGGGCGGCATGGCCGTCGCCGTGGCGGCTGGCGCCCTGGCCGCCGCCGAACATGATGTGGTCGTTGAAGGTGCGCCCGCGGGCGTCGCGGCCGTAGGCCGTGCCGGAGGCCGGCAACCCGGTAAAGGCCTGAACCCGGTCCGGCAGCATCGGCGCCAGGGCGCGGAAGATCGCCGGGCCGCAGAACCATCCCACCATCGTCCGCTGGTTGACGGCGGCGGGGTGGCGGGCGTTCAGCACGCTGCCCTCCGGCGCACGGACGTGGAGCGGCCGGAAACACCCGGCGTTGCTGGGGATCTCCGGCGTGAGGATCGACTTCAGGGCGTAGACGGTGTGGGCCGCGGCGTAGGAGTAGGTACAGTTCACGCCGCCCATGGGCAGCTCCGGCGGCACCTCCACCCAGTCCACGGTCAGTTCGTCGCCCCGGACGATGACGTCGCACCCCAGGCGCAGCCGCGTCCCGGCCGCGTCCAGCTCCACCTCGCCGTGGTAGGTGCCGTCGGGCACCAGGGCAATGGCCCGGCGCATCGCCGCCTCCGCCCGGTCCTGCACCTCCCGGGCCAGCGGCTCCAGGGTGTCCAGCCGGTACTCGTCCATGAAGGCCAGCAGACGCTCCGCACCCACCCGGTTGGCGCCCACCTGGGCCTGGATGTCGCCGAAGACCATCTCGGGGTTGCGGACGTTGCTGCGGATCAAGGCGGCCAGGTCGTCGTTGAGCGCGCCGCCCCGGTACAGCTTGAGCGGAGGAATCTGCAGCCCTTCCTCATAGACCTCGCGCGCCCGCCAGGAGTCCTTCGTCCCCCCGATATCGGAGCAGTGGGCGATGGAGCCCACCAGGCCCACGAGCCGGCCGCGGCGGTGCACGGGGGTGACCACGGCGAGATCGAAGAGGTGGCCGGCGCACACCCAGGGGTCGTTGGTGACCAGCACGTCGCCGTCCTCGAGGGTGGGGCCGGGGAAGAACTCCAGCAGCGCCCTGACGGCCCGGGGGAGCGTCAGGTTGAACACGGGCATCGACCGCGGCGAGTGGGCGATGGAGTTCGCCCCGGCGTCCAGGAGTTCGCAGCCGAAGTCCTGCGCCTCGCCGATGATCGTGGAGAAGGCCGTGCGCCAGATCGTCACCCAGCACTCCTCGGTGATGTTGATCAGGCGGCTCCACATGATCTCCAGGGAGACGGGGTCGAAGGCGGTCATCCCGTCGCTCCCGTGGATCGCGCCGACATCTCGGCCGTCGCCGACGCGCCCCTCCCCACCGTGATCACGAGGTTCTGCTGCGCATCGACCGTGAGCACATCCCCCGCCCAGACGAGGGTCGTGGCCTCCGCTTCCTCCACGACGGCGGGCCCGGGGATCTGCCGTCCGGCTTCCAGCGCGTAGCGGTCGTACACGGGCACCTCGACAAACCGCTCCTCCTCCGGGAGGTAGATGGGGCGCCGCCGGGGCGCGCCCCGCCGAGCCGGCAGGGCCGGCACCCGCATGTCCACCCGGGAGGGCTCCCCGGTGACGAGGACGCGCCAGTTCAGGGCCTGCACAGGGTAGCCTTCCAGGACGATGCCGTACAGCCGCAGGTACTCGCGGTCGAACCGCGACCGCAGCTCCTCGGCGGCCCGGTCGTCCACCGGCCTGGGCACGGGGACCTCGATGTCGTGGAACTGGCCGGCGTAGCGCATCTCGGCCCGGCGCTCGATCCGCGCGCCGTCGGCAAAGACGCCGGCGCCGGCGACCATCTCCAGGGCCTGCGCTTCCATCGAGACCAGCAGCGCCTCCACCGCCCGCCAGTCCATCTCCTGCAGTTCGCCGGCCAGGGAGTGGCCGAGGTCCACGCCGGGGGAGGCGGCGAGTAGCCCGACGGCGGAGGCTACTCCGGAGGCCGGGGGGATGATGACCTCACGCATCCCGAGCAGCCGCGCCACTCGGGCGGCCGTCGCCGGCCCGGCACCGCCGAACCCCACCAGCGTGAACCGCCGCGGATCCTGACCCCGCTCGATCAGGTAGAGCCGCGCGGCCTGGGCCATCCGTTCGCAGACGATGGCCATGATGCCCCAGGCCGTCCGGACGGGATCCAGCCCGAGCGGCCGCCCGGCCCGTTCGATCGCCTCGCGCGCGGCGGAGGCGTCCAGCGGCATCGTCCCGCCGAGAAACGAGCGCGGATCGAAATACCCCAGGAGGACACAGGCGTCGGTGACCGTGGCCTCCTTCCCGCCGCGAGCGTAACAGGCCGGTCCGGGATCGGCCCCCGCGCTGTCCGGCCCCACCTGCAGCAGTCCCATGGCGCCGGTCCGGGCGATCGAACCTCCGCCGGCGCCGATCTCCACCATGTCCACGACGGGCGTCTTGACCGGCAGCCCCGAGCCGGGTTTGAACCGGTGCACGCGGGCCACCTCCATCGCGGGGGCGACCTTCGGCCGGCCGTCCTGGACCAGCGAGATCTTGGCCGTCGTCCCGCCCATGTCGAAGGCGACCACCTCCCGGCGGCCGGCGCCGGCGCCGACGTAGCCCGCGATGAGCGCCCCGGCGGCCGGCCCGGACTCCAGCAGGCGCACGGGGAAGGCCCGGGCCACGGCGGGGGTGACCAGGGTCCCCGAGGAGAGCATGAGCAGCAGGCGGCCGGCGAAGCCCTCCTCCTGCAGCGCCGTCTCCATGCGCCGGAGGTACCGGTCCACCAGCGGCAGCACGTAGGCGTTGGCCACCGTCGTCGAGGTGCGCTCGTACTCCCTGATCTCCGGCACGACCTCGCTGCTGATGCACACGGGGAGGTGGGGAAACTCCCGGGCGATGAGGGCCTTTACCTGCCGCTCGTGGTCGGGGTTCTTGTAGGCGTGGAGGAAGCTCACCGCCACCGCCTCAACGCCCTCCGCCACGAGCGCCGCCACGCGCCGCCGGGTCAGACGCAGATCGACGGGCCGGAGCACCGCGCCGTCGCGCGTTACGCGCTCCGGGATCTCCACCCGCCAGCGGCGGGGGACCAGCGGCTCCGGATAGCGCAGGAAGAGGTCGTAGATGTCGTAGCGCTGCTCCCGGCCCGTCTCCAGCGTATCGCGGAATCCGGCGGTGGTCAGCAGCGCGGTGCGCGCGCCCCGGCGCTCGATGATGGCGTTGGTGACCAGCGTCGTGGCGTGGATGAGGAGCGTGATCCGGGCCGGCGTGATCCCCGCGGCGCGGCAGATCTCCCCCACGCCCCGGAGCGCGCCCCGCGCCGGATCGTCCGGAGTGGTCAGCACCTTGTGCAGGCGGATCGCTCCCGTCGCCTCCTCGAGGAGGACGAGATCGGTGAAAGTGCCGCCGATGTCGAGGCCGAGGCGGTAGACGGACGGAGCCATGGTCAGCGCGGCGCGCTCCAGCTCACGGCCTGCAGCCCCACCAGGCGGTCCACGATCAGGACGATGGCCACGCTCATCAGCACGCTCACGGTGGACACCGCCGCCGCCGCCGGGTCGAAGGAGAAGCGGAGGTAGTCGAACAGCTGGATGGGCAGCGTGGTGTTGCCCACGCTGACCAGGAGCAGCGAGATCGGGAACTGGTCGAAGGACGTGATGAAGGCGAACAGCGCGCCCGAGATCACCGCTCCCTTGATCAGGGGCAGCGTGATGCGGCGAAAGGTGGTCAGCGGACCGGCGCCCAGCGACCGCGCCGCCTCCTCCAGGGAGCGATCGAAGCCGGCCAGGACCGCGGACACGGTAAGGAAGACGTAGGGCAGGGAGACCAGGGTGTGCCCGATGAGCAGGGCGCGCATCCCCCGCGTGCCGATGCCCGTAGCCAGGAAGAAGATGAGGAGCGCGATGCCGGTGAGGATGGCCGGGAACTGCAGCGGGGCCACGATGGCCAGGCGCAACAGATCGCGGAAACGGGCCGCGTGGCGCACGACGTAGAGCGCCGCCATCGTGCCCAGCACCGTGCTCAGCACGGTGACCCAGCCGGCGAGCTTGAGGCTGAACAGGAAGCTGCGCAGGAACGGCTCGGTCTCCGCGGCCCGGATGAACCAGCGCAGGGAGAAACCCTGGGGCGGGAAGGCTAGGTAGTTGCCCGCGTTCAGAGCGGCCAGGATCACGATCACGATGGGCACGATCAGGAAGAGGTAGACGCCGGTGACGGCCAGGCTGAGCCAGACGCCCCGCGCGGTCATGCCCGCGTCCACCTCATCGCCCGGCCCATCGCCCGCAGGAAGAGCGCCACGACCGTGGCCGTGAGACCGAAGAAGACCATGGACAGGGCGGAGCCCAGCGGCCAGTTGAAGGCGTCCAGCAGCGTCTGCACGATGAGCATGGGCATCACGATGATGTTGCTGGCGCCGAGCAGGATGGGGATGACGTAGGAGCTGACCGCCAGGACGAAGACCAGCAGGGCCCCGGCCTGCACCCCGGGCAGGGACAGAGGCCAGATCACCCGGCGGAAGGCCTGCCAGGGCGAGGCGCCCAGCGACCGCGCGGCCTGGACCAGATCCGGCGAGATGTTCTGCAGGGCGCCGGCGACGGAGAGGGCCATGAAGGGGACAAAGACGTGCACCAGCCCAACGACGATGCCCGCCGGGGTCCCGATCAGGATGAGTTCGCGCCCGGTCAGCCAGTGCACCGCCTGGTTGACCAGCCCCACCCGCCCGAGCAGGATCAGCCAGGCAAAGCCGCGGACGACGACGCTGACCAGCAGCGGCGAGATGATGAGCATCAGCAGCCAGCGCTTCCGCCGCGGCGGGGCGTAGGTGAGGTGATAGGCCAGGGGGTAGCCCAGCAGCAGCGTCAGGACCGTGGTCAGCCCGGCCAGCCAGAAGGTCCGGTAGAGGACCCGCCAGTGAAATTCGTCCCACACCGCCTGGACATAGTTGTGGACGGTGAAGACGGGCAGGTAGGCCCCGACGGAGGGCTTCACGAGGAAGCTCATCCGCACCATGTTCAGGTAGGGCACCACGAAGAACACCAGGAGCAGCAGCAGGGTGGGCAGGATGAGCAGCCCGGTGGCCGGCCGGCGGATCGCCGCCCGACGGCCCGAAGACGAAGTCTCCAGCACCTCCACGGCGCCCATCCTCAGCCCCCCCGCCGGGAGACGGCCCAGGCCGCCGAGGGATCGAAGCTCAAGGCCACGGGCTGGCCGGGAGCGAAGGCGCGCGACGGATCGGCCTGCACCCGCAGGGTCAGCCCGCCCGGCCCCTCGATCCGGTAGTCGAAGAGATTGCCCAGGTAGACCCGCTCGCGTACCGTCCCCCGCAGCACATTGCGGTGCGCCTCGTCGAAGTGCAGGGCCTCGGGGCGCACACAGATCAGGACCTCGCCTCCATCCGCCTCGCCCGCGCAGGTGAAGGTCCCGGCCGCCGTGCGCACCACCAGGCGGCCGTCTTCCCGGCCGGCCACCGTTCCGGGGATGAAGTTGGACAGCCCGACGAACTCCGCCACCCAGGCGTTGCTGGGACGCCGGTAGATCTCCTCGGGCGGACCGACCTGCTGCAGGAGCCCGTCGCGCATGACCGCGATGCGGTCGGCCAGCACCATCGCCTCCGCCTGGTCGTGGGTGACGTAGACCGTGGTGATCCCCACGTCCCGCTGGAGCTGGCGGATGTAGAAGCGCATGTCCTCGCGCAGCTTGGCGTCCAGGTTGGCCAGGGGCTCGTCCAGCAGCAGCACGGCCGGGTTCGTCACGAGGGCCCGGGCCAGGGCCACACGCTGCTGCTGCCCGCCGGAGAGTTGATAGGGGTAGCGCCGCTCCAGCCCGCGGAGCTGCACGCGCTCCAGGATGGCGCCCACCCGCTGCCGGATGGCCCCCGGAGTCTCCCGCCGCATCTCCAGGCCGAAGGCCACGTTCTGCCAGACCGTCATGTGTGGGAACAGGGCGTAGCTCTGAAAGACGATGCCGATGTTGCGCCGTTCCGGGGGCAGCGGCGTGACGGAGCGCTCGCCGAAGAGGATCTCGCCGGCGTCGGGGGTCTCGAAGCCGCCGATCAGCCGGAGGGTGGTGGTCTTCCCGCACCCGGAGGGGCCCAGGAGGGTGATCAGCTCACCCTCCCGGATCTCCAGGTTGAGCGCGCGGACCGCGACGACGGCGCCGAACCGCTTCGTCAGCCCCCGCAGCGCGATCGCAGACATCGGGCTCCTACCGGCCGAGGATCACGCGGTTCCACTTGTTGATCATCTCTTCCCGCGCCCCGGCGTTGACCCAGTCCCAGTCCCACTTCATGATCTGCCGGATCTGGGCCTGGGTGTGCACCGGGATCTCCGTGGCCAGGCGGCCCGTGATGCGCACGGTGCGGTTGGCCGGCGTCCACCAGAACTGCCCGGACCACTTCTCCTGGACCGGACGGGAGAGGAAGTAGTTGATGAACCGGTAGGCCAGCTCCTTGTTCGTCGAGCCGGCCAGGATGTTGGTGTCCTGCTCGAACATGAAGACACCCTCCCGCGGGAACACCCACTCGATGGGGACGCCCTGGTTCTTCAGCCGCGACGCCGCCGGGGAGTCCAGGATGCCCACATGGACCTCGCCGCGGGTGAGCAGAATTTCCATATCCCCGGAGAAGTCGGTCTGGCGGAAGGGCCAGAGTTCCTTGATCTTGTTGATGGCGAAGTCGATGTCCCGGTCGTTGCCCCGGTAGATGCGGGAGACGAGCATGGTGAACATCGGGTTGGCGGAGTTGGCCACGCTGTAGAGGCCCAGGCGGCCCTTGTAGGCCGGATCCCACAGATCCTTCCAGGACTTGGGCACCTTGGTCACCAGGTCGGTCCGGTAGGCGATGCCCAGGGGGCCGACGAGCGTGATCACGCCGATGTCGTCCTTGATCCGCAGTTCGGGCCAGACGTCCTTGAGGTTGGGCACCTTGTCCACCGTGAGTGTCTCGAAGAAGCCTTCCTTGCGGATCGCGGAGACCCACGTGGTGTTGGCGATGATCACGTCGAAGGGCGGCGTCCCACGGCCCGCGGCGCGGATCTTCGCCACCCAGTCCCGCGAGAGCCCCACCGACAGCTCCACCTTCGCCCCCGTCTCGCTTTCGAACCCGGGGACGATCTCCCGGCGCATGAACTGCTCCCACGGGCCGCCGTAGCTGGTCACGACCAGGGTCCCCGCGCTCCCGCCCCGGGTCACCCCCGTGGCAAGCGTCGTCACCGCCAGCACCAGGACGAGCCCGACGAGCATCCGTCTCATGCTCCCCACCCCCTCCGCATCGGAGTGCCTGCCCCCACCAGTTGCTGCGCGATCCCTTCGGCCGCCCGCTTCAGCCGCCCCACCACCTCCGGCACCCTCGCCACCGGCAGACGGGACACCGGTCCGGCCACGGCCAGGGCGCCCATCAGCTGTCCGGCGCACACAATCGGCACCGCGATGCCCACCACGCCCGGCGACAGTTCGCCGGAGGAGTAGGCATAGCCGCGCCGCCGGATGCGCTGCAGCTCCATCCGCAGCAGCCGGGGATCGGTCGTCGTCCGCGGCGTCACCCGCGGGAGCGGCCCGTTCAGGATCTCGTCGATCTCCTCCGGCGGCAGGTGGGCCAGCAGCACCTTGTTCGAAGCACCGGCGTGCAACGGCCAGGGGGTGCCCACCGGATAGGTCAGCTTGAGGGGCGCACCGCTGGGCAGCGTGTCGATGACGACCGCGGAGCGGCCTTCCACGACCAGCAGGAAGGCGGACTCGCCGGTAGCCTCCACCAGCCGCCGCAGATAGGGCCGGGCCGCCGCGCGCAGGTCGATCCCGGCAAGGGCCACTTGGCCGAGCCGGGCCACGGCCAGGCTGAGGTGGTACGAGCGTTGCTGCCGGTCGTACACCAGCAGCCCGCCGGCTTCCAGCGAGCGCAGCACGCGGTAGGCGGTGCTGCGGGAGACGTTCAGATGCCGGGCGGCGCCGGAGAGGTCCAGCACCGGATCGTCCACGGTGAACCGGTGAAGCAGGGTCGCCGCCCGCTCCACCCCGCGGAGCACATCGCCTGGCTCGTGACGTCTCGGCCGCGCCATAGGGGTTGGGAAGTTTTCCCGCTATCCGGAAAACGTCTCCAGGATTAGTCCCGCAGGTTCGCGCGCCCCGGCGGGGAATCCTTCTCTCACCGTCATGTCCCGACTGGGCGCCGTGACCATCGGCCAGTCCCCGCGCACCGACATCGTTCCTGAACTTCGCACCGTCCTCGGCCCCGAGGTGGAGATCCTGGAAGCGGGAGCGCTGGACGGCCTGAGCGCCGAGGCGATCCGCGCCCTGGCTCCGGAGCACGGAGAGACCGTCCTGGTCAGCCGGCTGCGCGACGGCACTCCGGTGCGGCTGGCGCACGACCGCCTGCTTCCACTCCTGGAACGCCAAGTGGCGGAGCTCGCTCCCACGGTGGACGCGGTGCTCCTCCTCTGCACCGGCTCGTTCCATCCGTTTTCGGTCGGCCGGCCGGTCCTCTACCCCGAGCACCTGCTGCTGGCCTTCGCCCGGGCGGTCTTCCCCGGCCACATCGGCGTGATCACCCCCGATCACGCCCAGATTGAAGAACAACAGGAACGATGGGGCAAGGTCGCCCGGCAGGTCACCGTTGCCGCCTGCTCGCCCTACGCCGCCGCCTCCGAGCTGCCCTCGGTGGGAGTCCGACTGGCGGAAGCCGGCGCGGAGTGCATCGTGCTGGATTCTCTGGGATACAGTCTGGAGATGAAGCAGGAGGTGCGTCGAAGCGCCGGCCGCCCGGTCCTCCTGCCCCGCACGATCCTGGCGCGCGCCGCGGCCGAACTCCTCTGACCGGCGATGGTGCTGGGGGTGGCGCTGCGTGACGTCCTCCCCGGAGCCGCCGGCCCGCCGGCGTTGCCGGTCGGGGCGATGGTGGAGCTGGCCGCCCTGGCCGACCGGAACGGCTACCACAGCGTCTGGGTGCCGGAAGGCCGCGGCCGGGAGAGCTTCTCGCAGCTGGGCGCGATGGCGGCGGTCACGCAGCGTGTAGGGCTGGCGACGGGGATCCTGCCGGTCTTCTCGCGTCCACCGGCGCTGGCCGCCATGGCCCTGGCCACGCTCGACGACCTCTCCCGCGGACGGATGATCCTCGGCGTCGGCACGGGGCACCCCGCCGTCTCCGAACTCGGCTACGGGCAACGGTTCCACGCGCCGACGGAGGCGGTGCGCGAGTTCGTGGACATTGTCCGCCGGGCGATGCGCGGAGAGCGGGTCCGCTACGCGGGCCGGGTCTTCCAGGTGCAGGACTTCGCCCTGGAGACCGCGCCCCCGCGCGTGGTGCCGGTCTACGTCGCCGCCCTGCGGAGCCGGATGCTGCGGCTGGGCGGAGAGATCGGCGACGGAGTTTTGCTGAACTGGGTCCCTGTGGCCCGCGCCCGCCGGGCGGCCGCCGCCGTCCGCGACACGGCCCGGGCGGCGGGACGCGACCCGGCCCGCATCTCCGTGGCGTGCTTCGTGCGGGCGTGCGTGACCGACCGCCCCGCTCCCGCCCGGGATCTGCTGCGCCGCATCATCGCCACGTATGCCGCCCTGCCCTCCTACCGGGAGATGTGGTCGCGCGTCGGGTTTGCGGAGGAGATGCGCGCCGTGGCCGCGGCGCCGGAGCCGGAGGCCGCGCCGGGTGCCGTTTCCGAACGGATGGTGGACGCGCTGGGGTTGATCGGTCCCCCCGAGACCGTCCGCCGCGGACTCGAGGAGTTCCGCCGCGCAGGGGTCGACCTGCCCATCGTCTACCCTTTCTCCCCCGAGCCCGGCGACCGGCCGTACCGGGAAACCCTCGTCGCCCTCTCCCCCGCCGGGTAGGGCGCCGCCTCCGCGCCGGATGCGGCGTCCGACGCGGCGCGATCCTGGAGGTAATCGAGCCCCTGGAGCGGAATTTCCCCACCGGTCATTCCGGGAACGGTGTTCCGCTAAGAGAAACGGCTCCTTGGGCAGACAGACGGTCACGACGCGGCCCCTGCAGGCGGTCGACCGGGCGCTCCGCCTGATCGACCTGCTCGCCGACGGCAGCCCCCGTCTGGGTGTCAGCGACCTGGCCCGGAAGACGGGGTGGAGCAAGGCGGTGGTCTTTCGTCTGTTGCGCACCCTTGAGGCGCACGGGTACGTCCTGCAGGACGAGGCCCGGCGCTATCAGATGGGTACCAAGCCCCTCCAGCTCGCCGGGGCGGTCCTCCGCCGCCTCGGGCTTCCCCAGGTGGCGCGCCCGGCCATGCTCGCGCTCTCCGAGCGCACCGGGGAGTCCGTGGTGCTCACCGTCCCCACCCCCGGCGGCATCATCTGCCTGGATACCGTGGACAGCCCGCAGCAGCTGCGGGCGACGTTCCGGGTGGGACGCGTCATCCCCTGGCACGCCGGAGCGGCGGGCAAACTGCACCTTGCGTACCTGATGCCGAAGCGGGCGCGGGCCATCCTGGCCGGGAGACTGCCCCGCTACACGGAGAGAACGGTCACCGATCCCGCTCGGCTTAGGGAAGAGCTGCGCCGGATACGCCGGCAGGGATACGCCTTCACCGTCGGCGAGCTGGATCCCGGGGTCGCCGCCATCTCCGTCCCGGTCCTGGACTGGCGGGGGGAGATGGTGGCCGCGATCAGCCTCGGCGGCCCGGCGCCGCGGTTTGCGGAAGACCGCCTGCCGGGGCTGCTGAAGGAAGTCCGGCGGGCGGCGACCAGCATCTCCCGGCTCCTGGGCGGCCAGAGTCCCGCCCCGGCAGTCCGGCGGCGGTCCTCATGACATGAGGAGATTCCACAGGAGGGAGGGGAGGAGTGTGAAGCGGTTTGCCGGAGCGGTCTTGGTGGTGACGGCGCTGCTCGTTCTGCCGGCGCAGGTCCGGTCCCAGGCGCCGATCACCTTCACCTACATCGAGCAGCAGATCATCACGGCCAGCGATCCCGCCGCCGCGGTCGACGAGAGCAGCCTGATCGCGGCGATCAACCTCTACGACCCCCTGCTCTATCCCAATGTGGAGCAGGGGTCCATGGCCCCCCGGCCCCACGTGGCCGAATCCTGGACCATCTCGCCCGACGGCAAGATCTACACCTTCAAGATCCGTCGGGGCATCAAGTTCCACAGCGGCCGGGAACTGACCGCCGCCGACGTGGTCTTCTCCATGGATCGCGCCCTGCGCATGAAGAAGGGCTTCTCCTGGGTGTGGACGCCGGTCCTGGAACCCGGCCGGGTCCGGGCCATCGATCCCTACACCGTGCGCTTCGAGCTCAAGGACGCCTACGCGCCCTTCCTGGGATCCCTGTTGCTCTTCTTCATCCTGGACAAGGATCTGGTCATGAGCAACCTCCGCCCCGGGCCCTACGGCGAGTTCGGCGACTACGGGGTGGCCTTCCTGGAGCGCGCCGACGCCGGCTCCGGGCCCTACAGGATGGAGCGGTTCGACCGCGCCACCGAGATGGTGATGACGCGCTTCGACGCGTACTGGCGGGGGTGGAAGCCGAACCAGATCAGCCGGGTGTCCTTCAAGACCGTCACGGAGGAAGCCACGGTCAAGACGCTCCTGCTCTCCGGCCAGGCCGACATGGTGAACCAGTGGCTGACGGTGCAGGGCTTCCGCGAGCTGCGTCAGGCCAGCGGGATCGTGGTCAAAGAAGATCCCTCCGTCCAGCTCTTCCACCTGGAGATGAACACGAAGAAGCCGCCGCTGGACAACCTCAAGGTCCGGCAGGCCATCGCCTACGCCTTCGACTACGACACCGCCATCCAGCAGATCTTCGAAGGGGCGACCAAGGCCCGCGGGCCGGTCCCCGTGCGGGTGCCGGGCTGGAATCCCAACGTGCCGGTCTACTCGCGCAACACGACCAAGGCCAAACAGCTGCTGGCTGAGTCGGGGGTGCCCGCCAGCGCTCTGGCCGTGGAGTACGCCTACGTTGTCACCCTTCCCCTGGAGCGCCAGATCGGGCTGCTGCTGAAGAACAACCTGGAGGCCATCGGATTCAAGGTCGAGATCCGCGGCGAGCCGTGGGCGCGGATCGTCGAACTGGCCACCAAGGCGGAGACCACTCCGCACATCACGGCCATCTTCGACACGCTGAAATATCCCCATGTGGATAGCCACACCTACGGGATGTACCATCCGTCCTGCTGGGGGACGTTCCGCTGCATGAGCTTTTATGAGAATCCGAAGGTAACGCAGGTCCTGGAGGCCGCGCGGCGGGCGACGAAGCCGGAGGAGCAGATGCGGCTGTACCAGCAGGCCCAGGCCCTGATCGTGGCCGACGCTCCGAGCATCTACGTGGCGAACCCGCTGCACCGCATCGCCTTCCGGAACTACGTCAAGGGCTACCGCTACGTGGGCCTGCTGGGGTTTGACGTGGCGTACTACGACTTCACCATCGTCAGGTGAGCGGGGAGACGAGGTCACCGTAACGGTCGGGGAGGGTCCGGCGGCCCGGGCCGCCGGACCCTCCCGGCGGAGTCCGCGATGAGTTTCGGCACCTACCTGCTGCGGCGGCTGCTGCACATCGTCCCCGCCCTGGTGGGCCTGTCCATCCTCATCTTTGTCCTCTCCCGGGTGATCCCCGGAGATCCGGCGCGCCTGGCGCTCGGCCCGGACGCCACCGAAGAGCAGGTCCGGCAGCTGCGGGAGGAGATGGGGCTGGACCAGCCGCTGCTCACGCAGTATGTGCGGTACGTGGCGGGGCTCTTCCGGGGCGACTTCGGGTTCTCCCTGCGCACACGGCGCAACGTCGCCCAGGACATCCGCGAGTTCCTCCCGGCCACCGTCGAGTTGACCACCGTGGCCATGCTCTTCGCCGTGGCCGTGGGCCTGCCGCTGGGGGTCCTGGCCGCCGTGCACAAAGATCGCCCTGCGGATCACATCAGCCGGCTGCTGGCGCTGGCCGGGGTGGCCCTGCCGCGCTTCTGGCTGGCCATCCTCCTGCAGCTGTTGTTTGCCTACTACCTGGGCATCCTCCCCACCATCGGCCGCGGCCCGGTCCCCCCGGTCCGCATCACCGGCCTCTTCCTCCTGGACAGCCTGCTCACCCTGAACATCCCCGCCTTCCTCGTGGCCCTCAAGCACATCGCCCTGCCGGCGGTGGCGCTCTCCCTGGGATCCCTGGCGCAGATCACCCGGCTGGTGCGGGCCAACATGATCGAGGAGATGCGCCGGGATTACGCCCTGGCTGCGCGGTCTTACGGCCTGCCCGAGCGGGTGATCATCTTCAAGTACGTCCTGAAGAACGCGTTCTCATCGGCGCTGACGGTCATCGGCCTGTCCTATGGATTCCTGCTGGGGAACGCCTTCCTCGTGGAAACCGTCTTCGCCTGGCCGGGCCTGGCCTTTTACGGTGTGGACTCGCTGTTGTTCAAAGATCTCAACGCCGTGGTCGGGGTGACCATCGTGATCGGCGTCGCCTTCGCCGTGGTGAACCTCCTGGTGGACATCGCCTACGGCTACCTCGACCCGCGGATCCGGTACGAGGCCTGACCGCCATGGCCGCCGTCGCCGCGGGAACAGCGGAGCTGCGGGCCACCCGCCGGGAGGAGTGGCGGCGGGCCTGGCGTCGCTTTCGGGCCTCCACCCTCTCCCTGGTGGGATTGGCCATCATCGTGGCCATGGCCGGGGCCGCCGTGCTGGCGCCGGTGGTCGCCCCCCATCCGGAGCACGCCGGCGCCTTCGTGGACTTTGGCCGCACCTTCCGTCCTCCCAGCCGGGCGTATCCCTTCGGCACCGACGACGTGGGGCGCGACGTCCTGTCCCGCGTGATCTACGGCGCGCGGATCTCGCTCTCCATCGGCGTGGTCGTGCTGGCCATCGCCCTGGCCATCGGCGTCACCCTGGGCCTCATCGCCGGCTACTGGACGGGGTGGTGGAGCAGCCTGATCATGCGGGTGACCGACGTCTTCCTGGCCATCCCGTCCATCGTCCTGGCCCTGGCCGTGACCGCGGTGCTCAAGCCCAGCCTGACCAATGCCATGATCGCCATCGCCTTCACCTGGTGGCCGTGGTACACGCGCCTGGTCTACGGCGAGGTCCTCTCCGCCAAGCAGGAAGCCTACGTGGAGGCCAGCCGCTCGGTGGGGGCCAGCCCCTGGCGCGTGGCCTTCCGGGAGATCCTCCCCAACGTCTGGTCTCCGGTGATCGTCAAGCTCACCCTGGACATGGGGTTCGTCATCCTGGTGGAAACCGGCCTGAGCTTCCTGGGCCTCGGAGCCCAGCCGCCTACGCCGGCCTGGGGCACCATGATCGCCGAAGGCCGCATCTACATGCCCGGCAACTGGTGGCTGGCCACCTTCCCCGGGCTGGCCATCTTCCTCACCGTGCTGGGATTCAACCTCCTGGGCGACGGCCTGCGCGACGTCTTCGACGTACAGATCGAGCAGTGGCGGGGCGGGGCGTGAGGGCATGGAACCCCTGCTGTCCGTGACCGATCTCGTCATCCACTTCCACCTCTTCGAGGGACGGGCCCGGGTGATCAACGGCGTGGACCTGACCATCGGCCGGGGGGAGAGCGTGGCCCTGGTGGGCGAGACGGGGTGCGGCAAATCCATCACGGCGCGGGCCATCCTGGGGCTGCTTCCCGCCAACGCCGAAATCGTCTCCGGCCGCATCACCTTCGACGGCCGCGATCTCCTGAAGCTCAGCGCCGAGGAGCTGACCCAGATCCGGGGCCGACGGATCGCCATGATCTTCCAGGACCCCGCGACGGCGCTGAATCCCGTCTTCACCGTCGGGGAGCAGCTGCAGGATGTGCTCCGCTACCGGAACGGTGCCCGCGCCGGGCGGGAGCGGGCCGGACGGCGCGACCGGGAGACCGTGCGCGCCCGCTGCGTGGAGATGCTGCGGCTGGTGCGCCTCCCGGATCCGGAAGGGGCGATGGCCCGGTATCCCGCGGAGCTGTCGGGGGGAATGCGGCAGCGCGTGCTCATCGCCCTGGCGCTGCTCCAGCAGCCGGAGCTGGTCATCGCCGACGAGATCGGCACGGCGCTGGACGTCTCGATCCAGGACCAGATCCTGCAGGAACTGCGGGACCTGGTGCGCACCCGGGGGACCTCCATGCTCTACATCACCCACAACCTGGGGGTGGCGCGCCTGGTCTCGGACCGCATCTACGTGATGTACGCCGGCGAAATCGTCGAGAGCGCCCCCACGCCCCGTCTCTTCGCCGCGCAGCTCCACCCGTACGCGCAGGGGCTGCTGGCGGCGGTGCCCCGGCTGACGGGAACCATCGGCGAGGGGATCGAGGGACGGATCCCCGACTACGTCGCCCCGCCTCCGGCCTGCCGCTTTGAGCCGCGCTGCCCCTTCCGGATGGCGGTCTGCCGCGAGCTCCGGCCGCCGCTCGTGGAGGTGGAGCCGGGACGGCGGGTGGCCTGCCACCTGCACCCGGGGCCCCGAACGTGACCACCGACGTCTTACTCGAGGCCGAGGGGGTGAGCAAGACCTTTCCGCTCACCGTCGGGCTGCTGCGTCGCCGCATCGGGGAGGTCCGCGCCGTCGAAGACGTGACCCTGGCCATCCGGGCGGGAGAGACCCTGGCCCTGGTCGGCGAATCGGGATCGGGAAAGACCACGCTGGCCAAGGTGCTGATCCGCCTCCTGACCCCCACCTCGGGCCTGATTCGTTTCGAAGGCCGCGACCTCACCCGCCTCCCCGAACGGGCCCTGCAGTCGGTCCGCCGCCAGATGCAGATCGTCTTTCAGGATCCGGCCTCCTCCCTGAACCCGCGCCGGCGGGTGAAAGACATCGTCGCCGCCCCCCTGGAGGTCCACGGCATCGGCACCCCCCGCTCGCGGCTGCAGCGGGTGGGCGAACTTCTGGAACGGGTGGAGCTGCCGCCCCGGGACTTCATGTTCCGGTATCCCCACGCCCTCTCCGGCGGCCAGCGCCAGCGTGTGGCCATCGCCCGGGCCCTGGCCCTGGAGCCGAAGTTTGTGGTCCTGGACGAACCGACCTCGGCGCTGGACGTCTCGGTCCAGGCCAAGATCGTCGCCCTGTTGAAGCGCCTGCAGGGCGAGCTGTCCCTGACCTACCTGTTCATCTCCCACGATCTGAGCCTGGTGCGCAACGTGGCCGACACCATCGCCGTGATGTACCTCGGCAAGGTGGTGGAGATCGCCCAGACGGAGGAGCTGTTCCGGGCGCCGAGCCACCCCTACACGCGGGCGCTGCTCTCCACCATCCCCGTGGTCGACGACGCCGAGCGGGCGCTGGTGCCGGAGAAAATCACCCTCACCGGCGAGATCCCCAGCGCCGCCCGCATTCCGCCGGGCTGCGCCTTCCATCCCCGCTGTTACGCGCGGTTCGAGGAGTGCGACCGGGTCCGCCCCGAGCTGGTGGCCGTGGCGCCCCACCACCGCGTGCGCTGCATTCTCTACGATCCGGCCCACGGCGCGCGGGGACTGCCCCGGGCAGCCGTGCCCGCCGGCGAAAGGAGGAGTGACGGTTCCTGATGCCCTGGATCGATCAGGCGGCGATCCTGCCCGGCGTGCTGGAGATGCTCCGGGTGAACCTGGCCGTCCGGCCGCCTGAACGCGTTCTGGTCCTCACCGACACGCCGACCGCGGAGCAGTGGGAGCGGTTCGCCGCGGCGGAGATCGAGGTGATGCTCCGCCGCGCCTACCTCGCCCGCCTCATCGCCGACGCGGCGCGCGAACACTTCCCCGGGTGCACCGTGACCTTTGCCACCTACCCCTCCACGGGGCGCAACGCCGTGGAACCCCCCGCGGAGACGGCGGGGCGGATGCTGGAGGCCGACGTCATCCTGGCCATCACCTCCTTCTCCCTCAGCCACACCGACGCGCGGGAGGAAGCCTGCCGGCGCGGGGCCCGCGTGGCCAGCATGCCCCGGTTCCTTCCGGAGATGCTGTATCCGGGCGGACCGATGGCCGCCGACTACCAGCAGATCGCCGTCGGCACCGCCCGACTGGCGGCGCTGATCACCGCCGCCCGACGCGTCCGGATCACCACGCCCGCGGGGACGGCGATCAGTTTCAGCGTCGAGGGGCGGGAGGGCCGCCGCGACCACGGGCTGTACACCGAGCGCGGGGCGTGGGGCAACCTGCCCGCGGGCGAAGCCTACTGCGCGCTGTGCGAAGGCACGGCGGAAGGGGTCATCGTCGTCGAACCGGGATGGCACGCCAAGCTGACGGAGCCCATGACGCTCTCCTTCCGCGCAGGGGAAGTCATCGACATCCGCGGCGGCGGGGTGGTGGGCGCCGAGATCGCAGAGATCGTCGATCTGGCCCGGCGCGCCCCGCAGACCCGGCCGCGCCGCCTGCTCGGGGAACTGGGGATCGGCACCAATCCCAACGCCCGCCGGACCGACATCACGGTCGAAGCGGAGAAGATCAAAGGCACGGTGCATCTGGCCGTCGGGGACAACAGCCACATGGGGGGGACCAACGTCGCCGACTACCATCAGGACTTCGTCCTCCCGCACCCCGATCTCTGGCTTGACGAGGTACCCGTGATCGCCGCGGGCCGCTGGGTGCATCCCGACCTGGCCGGACTGTAGGGGACGCAGCGGCCCCGCACCGGAAGGAGGCGGAAGAGATGGAAATCTTGCTGGGGACGGAAGCTTTGAGAGACTACCTCTCCTTCGAGGTGGCCGCCGCGGCCCAGAAGCTGGTGCGCGACGTCATGCTCGTGCGGCCGGGCGAGCAGGTGGCCATCACCGCCGACACCAGCAGCGACGGGCGCGTGGTCGAGGCCACGGCGAAAGCGGCCTATGCGGCCGCAGCGGTCCCCGTGGTGCTCTGGTACCAGACCACCCTGGGCAGCGGCGTGGAGCCGCCGCGGCCCGTCGCCGCCGCCATCGCCGACTGCGACGTCTGGATCGAGTACGCCGTGGGCTATACGCTGTACTCCGCCGCCTTCCGGCGGGCCATGGACCGCGGCGCCCGGTACATCTGTCTCAGCGGGATGGACGCCGACATGCTCGTGCGCACGGTGGGCCGGGTGGACTACCGTGCCCTGGTGGCCATGGGGGAGCAACTGCGGGCGCTGGTGGCCGCCGCGCGCCAGGTGCACATCACCACGCCCGCGGGAACGGACATCACGGCGGACAACGGCGGACGGTTCGTCCGCCACTCCGGCAAGCTGGCGGACACCCCGGGGGAGCCCATCATGCTGGGGGGCCAGATCTCGTGGAGCCCGCTGGAGGAGAGCATCAACGGGCGGCTGGTCTTCGACGGCTGCATCTGGCCACCGGCCGAGATCGGCCTGGTCCGCTCCCCGGTGACGCTGACGATCGAAGCGGGCATCGTCCGGGAGATCGAGGGCGGGGCCGAGGCCCGCCTCTACAAACAGTGGCTGGCCGCGTTCAACGATCCCAACATGTACCGCGTGGCGCACTTCTCGCTGGGGTTCAACCCCGGGGTGAGGCGGCCCACCGGGCGTATCGTCGAGGACGAACGCCTCTTCGGCTGCCTGAACGTCGGCATCGGCACCCAGGGACCCCAGCTCAGGGCGGTGGGGTGGAAGGCGGCCGCCCACACCGACGGGGTGGCGCTGAACCCGACCATCCACCTCGACGGCGAACCGCTGGAGGTCGCGGGACGGTACGTGCACCCGGAGATCGTCGCCGCCTGCCGCGCGCTGGGCGTCCCCGGGTACTAGCCCGACGCGATGAGGCTGTCGGCCGACGATATCGAGCCGCTGGTGATCGGCGGATCCCTCCTGGGAGGCGGGGGCGGCGGCGATCCGGCGCTGGGCCGCCGGTTCGCGCGGATGGCGCTGGACCTGGGCACCCCGGAGATCATCCCGCTGGAGGCGCTGCCGACGGAGGCGACCGTGGTCACGGTGGCGCTCGTCGGCGCGCCGTCCGCGCCCGAGCAGCACGTGACTCCGGAGGACCTGGCCCGGGCCGTCCGCCTGCTGCAGGAGACCTTCGGCGTCCGGGCCGCCGCCCTCAACGGCAACGAGAACGGCGGGTTCGCCTCCGTCAACGGATGGGTGCAGTCGGCCGTCCTGGGGATTCCGCTGGTGGATGCGCCGTGCAACGGGCGGGCCCACCCCACCGCCCTGATGGGCGCCATGGGGCTGCACCGGGTGCCGGGCTACCTCTCCCGGCAGGCGGCGGTCGGCGGCGCCGGCGGACGCCGTCTCGAGGTGACGGTCGCCGGCTCGGTGGAGGGCGCGTCGGCTCTGGTGCGGCAGGCCGCGGTGCAGGCCGGCGGAGTCGTGGGGGTGGCGCGCAATCCCGTAGAGGCAGGCTATCTGGCCGCGCACGGCGCCCCGGGGGCGATCGCCATGGCGCGGCGCCTGGGCCAGGCCGTCCTCGAGGCGCTCCCGCAGGGAGGAGAAGCGGCCTGGTCCGCGGCGGCCGGAATCCTCGGCGGCACGGTCGTCGATGTCGGCCGGATCCTCCGCGTGAACCTGGCGATGGCCGGAGGATTCGACCGGGGCACCGTCATCGTCCGGACCTCCCGGACCTATGAACTGTCGGTGTGGAACGAGTACATGACGCTGGAGCGCGACGGCCGCCGGCTGGCGACCTTTCCGGACCTGATCGCCACCCTGGCCGAAAGCGGCCTGCCTCTGACCTCCGCGGAGCTGCGTGAGGGCATGACCGTAGCCCTCCTGACCGCTCCCCGAGAGCGCCTGCTCCTCGGCGCGGGCGTGCGGGACGCGGAGCTGCTCCGCGCGGCGGGCGAAGTGATCGGCAAAGATCTGAGTCGGCCCAACGGCTCGGGCGAATCGTAAGGAGGAGCGCAGTGTGGAAGCAGACGATCGAAGCCTATGAGCTCCTGGATGCGGCGACCGTCAACGGAGAGGCGGTCGCCGCGACGCTGCGGGCGCGGGGATTGGAGGTCCAGGTCCGGCACGTCGAGGGGGAGCGCGGGGCGACGGACGTCCTGCGGATCAGCGTCCCCGGGACGCGGGGACGGACGACCGGCGGCGACGCGCCGACGCTGGGCGTGATCGGGCAGTTGGGCGGCATCGGAGCCCGCCCCGCGCGGATCGGCCTCGTCTCCGACGCCGACGGGGCCATCACCGCCGTGGCCGTGGCCTTGAAACTGGCCGACATGCGGCGGGCCGGCGACCTCCTGCCCGGCGACGTGATCGTCACCACACACATCTGCCCGCAGGCGCCGACCCGCCCCCACCATCCCGTCCCCTTCATGGACTCACCTGTGGGGATCGACCGGCTGGTCCGGCTGGCCGTGGATCCGGCGATGGAAGCGATTCTCTCCATCGACACGACGCGGGGGAACCGGGTCGTCAACAGCCGCGGCATCGCCATTTCGCCCACCGTCAAGGAAGGCTATCTCCTGCGGGTCAGCGAGGACCTGCTGGACCTCCTGCAGGCGGTCACGGGACGTCTTCCCGTCGTCCTGCCGCTGACCACGCAGGACATCACCCCCTACGGCAACGACATCTTCCACCTCAACAGCATCGCGCAACCGGCGACGGTGACCACGGCGCCGGTCGTGGGCGTGGCGCTGACCACGGAGGTGGCGGTGCCCGGACCGGCGACGGGGGCCAGTCAGGCGGCGGACATCGAAGAGGCGGCCCGGTTCTGCATCGAGGTGGCCAAGGCCTACGGCGCGGGGAGTTGCCGGTTTTACGACCCCGAGGAGTTCCACCGGCTGCTCGCCCTCTATGGACCCATGAGCCGGCTCCAGGCGCCCCACCCCTGGCCGGGGGAGGCGGGCCCGCCACCGTGAAATTCCGATGGACATCCAGTCCATCGGCCTGGTGCCCCGTGTTGATTTCGTCGGGTTCGCGCCCGATTGACCCTTCCAGACGACGACCATAGAATCCCACCCGAAGGGAGGGCAGAGAAGATGCATCGCTGGCTCGTTCTCCTGACCGTGGTTACGCTGGCCGGTCTGGTGCTGTCGGGGACTTCGCCGCCGGCGGCGGCGCAGGCACCTACCACCCTCACCCAGGGGCTGGGGGAGGAACCTGAGAACATCGACCCCCAGCGAACCAACCGGTTCCACTCGCTGATCGTGCTCAGCTACATCGTCGAGCCGCTGTTTACCCTCGACAGAGAGTTCAAGGTCGTCCCGCTCCTGGCGCAGTCCTATACCTGGTCGCCGGACAGGAAAACGCTCCGCGTCGTCCTCAAGGACGGTATTACCTTCCACAACGGCGCTCCGCTCACCTCAGCCGACGTCAAGGCGACGTTCGAACGGTATATCACCGTGTCGCCCCTTTCCTCGTACGTACGACCGCGCAACGGGGGGATCGTCGGCATGGACACGCCGGATTCACGCACCATCATCTTTCGGTTCGGTCAGCCCAAGCCGCTGGCCATGATCTCGGACCTGGCCGACGCGCATACCGGCATTCTGCCGGCGTCCTTCATCGCCAGCACCCCCTCGGCCGACATCGGGATCCGGGCGCTGATCGGGACCGGTCCGTACATCTTCAAGGAATGGGTGCCGGGCGACCGGATCGTGCTTGAGCGGAATGACCGCTACCGCCACGGTCCGGTTTTTTCGCCCAACCGAGGGCCGGCCCACTTCCAGCGCATGGTGTTCAGAATCATTCCCGAAGACGCCACCATGACGGCGGAGGTGACGGCGGGCAACGTGGACATCACCTTCGACGTCACGCCCTCCGGCCTCCAGCAGCTGCGCGCCAATCCCAACGTGGTCGTGATGCAGGCGCCCACGTACAGTGTCCAATACCTCGTCCTGAACATGGAACGTTGGATGTTCCAGAACGCCAGGGTCCGGCAGGCCATCGCCCACAGCATCGACAAGGAGGCGATCGCCCGCGCGGCGTGGCTGGGCGTGGGGCGGCCGGTCGACGGTTTGATCAATGAGGCCACCATCGGCTACTGGCCCGGCGTCAAGCAGTACGCATACAAGTATGACGTGGCCCGGGCGAAGGCGCTGCTCGCCGAAGCCGGCTGGCGACCCGGGGCCGACGGGATCCTGCGGCGCGACGGCGACCGTTTCGAGGTCACGCTCATCACCTTCTCGAACATCGACCAGTGGCGCCGCGCCGGCGTCATCGTGCAGAGCCAGCTGAAGCAGGTGGGTATCGAGGTCAAGGTCGAGACCGCCGAGGTGGGCGCGACCTATGATCGCGCCCGAGCCGGGAACTTCGACATCGGGATCTTCCGCAACACCTGGTGGCTGGCGCAGCCCTACCTGACGTTCCTGACGCATTCGGTGAACATCCCCTCCAGCAACTTCTCGCGGTGGCCCAATCCCGAACTGGACAAGGCGCTGGACACGGCGAGCAACGCGCTGGACGACGGGGAACGCGAGCGGGCGCTGCAGCGGGCGCAGCGCATCATCGTGGAGTCCGCGGTCTGGGTGCCGCTCGTCTCCAACACCAACCTTCTCGCCGCCAAGAAATCGGTGGGAGGATTGGACGTGCTGGCTCAGCACCCGTGGTGGCCGGTGCACCTGCGAGCGCTGGCGCTGACGCGGAAGTAGGCGGGGGCGTACGGCCCTGAGCCGCTTCGTCTTCCAGCGGCTGCTGGCCCTCGTCCCCGTGGCGGTCGGGGTCACCCTGTTGGTGTTCAGCCTGCTCCACCTCACGGGTGACCCCATCCGTCTTCTCTACGGCCTGAACGTTCCGGAGGAGATCGTCCAGCAGCGGCGTGAGGAGCTCGGCCTGAACCGCCCGGTGCCGGTGCAGTACCTGCTGTGGCTGGGCCGGGCCGTCCGCGGCGATCTGGGCCAGTCCATCACCACGGGGGATCGTGTCGTGGCGATGATCGGGGCGCGCGTCGGTCCGACGCTCGAGCTCACAATCCTGGCGCTGCTGGTGACGCTGACCGTGAGTATCCCGGCGGGGATCGTCGCCGCGGTGCGGCGGGATACCTGGCTCGACGCCCTCTCCCGAATCGCGGCGCTGTTCTGGGTCTCCATGCCCATCTTCTGGTTGGGGCTCCTGTTCATCCTCGTCTTTGGCGTAAAGCTGGGCTGGCTGCCGATCTCCGGCCGGGCCGAGACGTTCTGGTCCCTCGACGGTCTCCGCACGCACCTCCTCCCCGTGCTGACCCTCGGCCTGCCGCCCGCCGCTCTGTTCACGCGGTTGACACGCTCCAGCATGCTGGAAGTGATCGGCGAGGAGTACATCCGCACCGCACGGAGCAAAGGGCTGGCGGAGAGGACGGTGATCGTGCGGCACGCCCTGCGCAACGCCCTGATCCCGCTGCTGACCCTCATCGGGCTGCGCCTGCCGTGGTTGTTCGGCGGCGCGGTGATCACCGAGACGGTCTTCGCCTGGCCCGGTATGGGCCGGCTCCTGGTCGATTCCGTCCTCAAGCGCGACTACCCGGTCGTGCAGGGGATCGTCATGGCCATGGCTGCTCTGGTAGTGGCCAGCAGCCTGCTCGTCGACCTGTTGTACGCCTATGTTGATCCCAGGATCCGTTACGATTGACCGCCCGGGCATCCGGCGGCAGCGCGCCGCGGCTCGCTGGTGGCTGCGACGACTGTGGCGGTCCCGTCCGATGCTCCTCGGGTTCATCCTGGTGCTGGCCGTGGCCCTGGTGGCGCTGCTGGCTGAGGCGATCGCGCCGCAGGATCCGACCCTGCTGAACATGGACGCCCTGCTCGCCCCGCCCGGGCCGAACCACCTCTTCGGCACCGACGAGCTCGGCCGCGACATCTTCAGTCGCGTCGTTCACGGCACACGCTACGCGCTGCTCATCGGTGTCGCGGTGGTCCTGATCGAAGCCCTGATCGGCATCGTGCTGGGCGCGACCGCCGCCTACTTCGGCGGCTGGGCCGATGCCGTGCTGATGCGTGTCGTGGACGTCATGCTCGCGGTGCCCACGCTGGTGCTGGCCCTGGCCATCGCCGGCGTGCTGGGCGGCGGGCTGGGCAACATGATCCTCGCCATCGGGGTCACGGGGTGGCGGGAGTTTGCCCGCCTGATCCGCGGCCAGGTGCTGGTGATCCGAACGGCGACGTACGTGGAAGCGGCCCGGGCGCTGGGCGCGGGAGATCTCCGCGTGCTGGCCCGGCACGTGCTGCCCAACGCGCTGGGCACGGCGATCGTCTACACCACGCTGGAGATGCCGGCGGCGCTGTTGTGGGCGGCCTCGCTGAGCTTCCTGGGGCTGGGCGCGCAACCGCCCACCCCGGAGTGGGGGGCCATGGTGGCCGAAGGGCGCGGCTTCATCGGGCAGGCCTGGTGGGTGTCCACGTTTCCGGGGCTGGCGATCATGATCACCGTTCTCGGCTTCAACTTCCTGGGGGACGGGCTGCGGGATCTGCTCGATCCCCGGACGGCGCGCGTCCTCTGAGGTGGGGACCATGGAGCCTTTGCTCGAGGCCATCGGGCAGCAGGAGGAGGACCTCGTCGGCCTCTGCCGCCGCCTGATCCAGATCCCCAGCGAGAACCCGCCCGGCGACGTGCGGGAGCTGGCGACCTTTGTCGCCGAGACCCTAACGGCGTGGGGGATCGCGCCGATCTGGCACGAGCCCGCACCCGGCCGGGCGAACATTGTCGCCTCGATCGGGCCGACCGACGGAAAAACCTTGATCCTCAACGGTCACCTGGACGTCGTACCGGCCGGGAAGCCCGGCCGATGGTCCCATCCGCCCTTCGCCGGGGATGTGTCCGGCGGCCTGCTCTACGGCCGGGGCGCTGTGGACATGAAAGGCGGCGTCGCCGCCCTGATGATTGCCTTCCGGGCCCTGGCCGCAACGGTGCTGCCCGGCCGAATCATCCTCGCCCTCACGGCGGATGAGGAAACCGGCGGTCGATGGGGGACGCGCTGGCTGGTTGAGCACGCCGGGCTGCACGGCGACGGAGCGCTCATCGCCGAGCCGTCGGGCCCCGGCATCGCCACAATCGGGCAGAAGGGCGTGTTGTGGCTGAAGGTGAAGAGCGTGGGCTCGGCGGCCCACGGCAGCCTGAGCCCCTACGCCGGCACAAATGCCATCCTCCGGCTGACCGACGCCCTGCCGGTCTTCACCGCGCTGGCCGGGCGTAGCGGCGATTTTCCCGATGCGCTCCGTCCCATCTTGCGGCGCTCCAAGACCCGGATGGCCGCCGCGGTTGGGGAGACCGCAATCCAGGCCCTGGACCACGTCACCGTCAACATCGGCACCATCCGGGGGGGTACCAAGGTCAACGTGGTCCCCGACGAGGCCGTGGCCGAGATCGACATCCGCGTGCCCCTCGGTTGCTCGGCCGGGGCGATCAGGGACGAGATCGAGGCCTCCCTCACCGCGCGGGGGCTGATCCTCGAAGAGTGTACCGTCTCCGAACCGAACTACACCGAGCCGGAGGCCGACGTGGCCAGAGCGCTGGCGCGAGCCGTGGAGGTGGTCGCCGGACAGCAACCGGAGTTCCTCCTGCAGTGGGCAACAAGCGACGCCAGGCACTTCCGCGCCGCCGGCATCCCCGTGGTGCAGTACGGTCCCTGGGGGCAGGGCATCCACGGCGACGACGAGGCCGTGTACATCGACCACCTGACGCATTGCGCCAAGGTCTACGCGATCCTGAGCCACACCTTCCTGGCGGTGCCTCCGAGGGACGCCCCGCCGGTCCGGCCCTGACGGCGAAACAACCGGGGCGCCGGACGCGTTAACCAACGTAATGGCTCGCGCCCCACGGATCACGCTCGGCGCCATAGTCCTCTTCCTGCTCGGTGTCGCGCTCTGGCTCCGTGCCGGGGTCCAGGCACAGCCCGCCCCGGCGCCCCGGCTGGCGCTGCGACCCGTGGTCACCGGACTGTCCGCGCCGGTCTATCTGACCCATGCCGGAGACCGCAGCGGCCGGCTGTTCGTCGTCGAGCAGGAGGGCCGCATCCGCGTCGTCCGTGACGGCCGACTGCTGGCGCGCCCCTACCTCGATATCCGCTCCAGAGTCGTCTCCGGCGGCGAGCTGGGGCTGCTCAGCGTGGCCTTCCACCCCCGCTTTGCGGACCACGGCCGCTTCTTCGTCAACTACACGACGAACCAGGGCGGCCGGCTGCGCACGGTAATCGCCGAGTACCGCGCCGCGCCGCCCGATGCGGATGTGGCGGGGGCCGCCGAACGCATCCTGCTGGAGATCGACCAGCCCTTCCGCAACCACAACGGCGGGCTGAACCTCTTCGGGCCGGACGGGATGCTGTATATCGGCATGGGCGACGGCGGCTCGGCGGGCGATCCCTACAACGCCGGCCAGCGGCTGGATACGTTGCTGGGCAAGTTGCTGCGCATCGACGTGGACGGCACAGCGCCCTACCGCATCCCGCCTGACAACCCCTTCGTCGCCCGCAACGGCGCGCGGGGGGAGATCTGGGCCTACGGGCTGCGCAACCCCTGGCGGTTCTCCTTCGATCGGGCGACCGGCCGGCTGTTCCTGGCCGACGTCGGCCAGCACCAGTGGGAAGAGATCGACCTCGTCGTGCGCGGCGGCAACTACGGGTGGAAGATCATGGAAGGCGCGCACTGCTACAGCCCGCCCGAGGGGTGCGACCGCACGGGCCTGCAGCTGCCCATCGCCGAGTACGACCACAGCCAGGGCTGTTCCGTCACCGGCGGATACGTCTACCGCGGCAGCCGCATCCCGGCCCTGGTCGGCCGCTACCTCTTCGGCGATTACTGCAGCGGGCGGATCTGGGCGCTGACCGAGGCCGGCGGGAACTGGGCGATGGCCGCCGTGCTCACCACAGACCTGCGCATCGCCTCCTTCGGTGAAGATCCCGCCGGCGAACTGTACGTGGTCGACCACGCCGGCACCGTCTACCTGATCACGGCACGATCACCGTAGGGGACCAGCCGGGTCACTCCCGGTGACGGAATGCAACCCTTGCCCGAACAGTGGGGCGGCCCTATCATCGAAGGGCACCCCCAAAGGAGACGACCATGCGGATCGAGCCGATCGACATCAAGAACGCATCCGAGGCGACCTCTGCCGCGCTGAACGCTTTCCGGAATGAGATCCGCGCCGAGCGTCTCCCCGACGACCCGCCCGTCCCCCTGGAGGAGGAGATTCGGCGGGTCCGAACCCTCCCGGATTTCGTCGACGTGCGCTACTGGGGCGGGTGGGAAGGCGGCGAGGTCATCGCCGAGGCATCTGTGACCATCCTGCGCACCGCCGAGAACCGGCACCTGGCCGAGTTCGAGATCGCGGTGCGGAAGACGCTGCGCCGGCGCGGCCTCGGAACCCGGATGCTTGCGCGCGTCGCCGACGCCGCGGAACGGGAGGGCCGCCGCCTGCTGGTCACCACCACCCGGAGCACCGTTCCGGACGGCGAGGCGTTCCTGCGGCGGATCGGCGCCCAGGTGGGACTGGAGGGTCACACCAATCAGCTGGATCTGCGCGACCTCGACCGGGATCTCCTGCGGCGCTGGCAGGCGCAGGCCACCGAGCGGGCCGCGGGGTTCGAGTTGCTCGTGTGGACCGGGGAAATTCCTGAAGAGCACCTCGAGGAGTTCGCTGCGGTGCTGCAGGCCATGAACCGGGCCCCGCGCGGAGCGCTCCAGATCCAGGACTACAACTTCACCCCGGAGCAGATCCGCGAATGGCACCGCGCGGCCCGCGAGCGCGGCGAGGAAGTGTGGACGATCGCGGCCCGGGAGAAGGCGACGGGACGGCTGGCCGGCTTCACCGAGACCGTCTGGCACCCCAACCGGCCCGAGCTCCTCCGGCAGGAGGCCACCGGCGTGCTTCCGGAGTTCCAGAACCGGGGCCTGGGCCGGTGGATGAAGGCGGCGATGCTGGAGAAGGTGCTGCGGGAACGGCCCCAGGTGACCAGGATCCGCACCGGGAACGCGGACAGCAACGCGCCGATGCTGAAGATCAACTACGAGTTGGGCTTCAAACCCTACATCTCCACCTCCGCCTGGCAGGTGGACCTGGCGCAGGTGCGGGCCTATCTGGACGGCGTCCGCGCCACCGTCTAGCCGCCCTTCCCTTCCTCGGGATGTCCCGTGCGGGCCAGGTAGTCCTCGACCAGCAGCAGCTGCGGGCCGGCCGTCTTGACCACGCTGAGCAGCTGGTCCATGCTGGACACTTCCTCCAGCTGCTCGTCCACGAACCACTGCAGGAAGTGATGCGTGATCCAGTTTCCCTCCTGGGCGGCCTGGTGGACCAGGGCGTAGATCTGCTTCGTCACATCCATCTCCCAGTCCAGGGAGAGCTGCACCGCCTCCTCCGCGCTGGCGAAGCGGTCCTTGGGCGCG
This sequence comes from Armatimonadota bacterium, assembly GCA_031459765.1. Lineage (NCBI taxonomy): Bacteria > Bacillati > Candidatus Sysuimicrobiota > Candidatus Sysuimicrobiia > Candidatus Sysuimicrobiales > Candidatus Kaftiobacteriaceae > Candidatus Kaftiobacterium > Candidatus Kaftiobacterium secundum. The sequence continues at coordinate 55,966 of JAVKHY010000014.1, forward strand.
GGGATGGCGGGAAGGACCACCCGGCCTCCGGCCTCCACGACATGGTGTACGAACTTCATGGCGTGCTCCCGCTCCTCCTCGGCCTGACGGTAGAAGTAGCGGGCGAGCTGGGGCAGGTTCTCCGCTCCGAAGTGCGCCGCGATGGCCACGTACTGCTGCGACGCGCCGAACTCCCGACCGATCTGCGCGTTGATGGCATCAACCAGCTTCTGAGAGATGAGCATGAGGCCTCCTCGTCTTTGACGTCTGTTCGCGCTGTCCTTCCATTATAGGGGTACAGGTGTGGGGGGCGCAGGCACAGGAGCGCCGGGCAGCCTTCCCCCGATGGCGAGCGGCCCATGGGATCAGGCAAGATGAACCGGCGGCGACCCGCGAACTATCGGAAGCATGGAGGTGCAGCGGACGAAGGCGATGTTCGCCGCGATCGCCCGGCGCTACGATCTGGCGAATTCGGTCCTCAGCGCCGGCCTCCACCACGCCTGGAAGCGCCGCGCCGTCGCCGCGGCCGGCCTGCGGCGCGGGGAGCGGGTGCTGGACGCCGGGGCGGGAACGGGGGATCTGGCCCGCCTGGCCGTCGCGCAGGGAGCGCAGGTGACCGCGGTGGACGTCTCGCTGGAGATGATGGCCGTAGCGCGGATGAAGCTCGGGGCCGAGGCCGGGTTGCGCTGCGTCGGCGGCGATATCGCGGACCTGCCGTTCCGGGGCGGCTCCTTCGACGCGGTGCTGACGGCGTTCACCCTCCGGCACCCGACGCGGCTCGACGAGGCCCTCAGGGAGCTGATGCGGGTCCTGATCCCCGGGGGCCGCCTGGTCATCCTCGAATTCGCCCGGCCGCTCCGCCCGTGGACCGCGGCGGCCTACCGGGTCTACGCCGCTCTCATTCCGGCGATCGGCGGCTGGCTGACTGGAGATGCGGATGCCTACACCTATCTGGTGGAATCCATCCGGCGGTTTCCCGCCCCGCCCGTTCTCGCCGGGATGTTGCGCGCCGTCGGTCTCCGGGACGTCGCCTATCAATACCTGACCGGAGGCATCGTCGCCATCTACACCGCGATCCGCCCGTGGTAAATCGATTCCGACTGCGGCCACCGATGAGAAGCGTGGGAACCGCCGTCGGCCTGCTCACTCTCGTGGGGTCGATCACCGCCGGCCCGTCATCGGCGCAGCACCCGCAGGACGTGGCCCAGTTCCGCGCCTACTGGGTGGACAGCTTCGGTCCGGGGCTGTACACCGAAGCCCAGATCGAGCAACTGGTCGCCGAGACCCGGGCCGCCAACCTCAACGCCATCGTCGCCCAGGTCACGCGCCGCGCCGACTGCCTGTGCAACCGTTCGATCATGCCCCGCACCGAGGCGGAGATCGACCCCTATCCCTTCGACCCGCTGCAGACGCTCATCGAGAAGGCCCACGCCGCCGGTATCGAGGTCCACGCTTGGCTGAACGCGGGAATCCTGTGGGCCGGTGATACTCCGCCGCGCGATCCGGACCACGTCTTCCACACCCACGGCCCGGCCGCCCCCGACGCGGAGAACTGGGTCTCCCGCCGCTATGACGGCGCGGTTCGGGGCGGCACCCTCTACTTCTTCGATCCGGGGCATCCCGCCGCCGCCGACTACATCGTGGAGATGTATCTCAGCATCCTCCGTACCTACGACGTGGACGGGATCAACCTGGACTTCATCCGCTATCCGGACTTCAACGCCGGGGAGAACGTTCCGTCCTGGGGCTACAACCCGGTGGCGCTGGCCCGCTTTCGGGCGCTCACCGGGCGGCGGGACGTTCCGGCACCCACGGATCCGGAGTGGATGGCCTGGCGGCGGGAGCAGATCACCGGGATCGTCCGCCGCATCTATCTCGAGGCCTATGCCGTCAAGCCGCTGGTGCGCATCAGCGCGGATACCGTCACGTACGGCACCATCTCCGGCGAGCCCGGGGCCTGGGCGCAGTCCCGCCCGTACCGCGAGGTGCTCCAGGACTGGCGCGGCTGGATGGAGGAAGGCATCCTGGACCTCAACATCCCCATGAACTATCGGCGCCACCAGATTCCACCGCCGGGGCAGCGCTCGATGTACGAGGAGTGGAACCGCTTCGCGACCGATCACCAGTACGCCCGGCAGGCGGCGATCGGCACAGCGCT